>NZ_JCAFUS010000010.1:0-180006 GCF_059371555.1 Stenotrophomonas sp. YJH_SMC_10
ACATGAGCGCACCCGGTAACCAGGCTGGGCTCAACCTCGGGCCGCTGTGGGTAGCTGGCGGCCGGTGGGTTGGCCTCAATCTCGGAGTCGATTGGTGGTCGGAAGAGCCTCCCGAGCCGCCATTGCGGGACCTGCGAGCGAGCGTCTCTCTTGGTTGGGAGCCGGCTCGATCGCTGCGCGGCATGACCTTGGTGGGCTGGGGGCGGTCAGAGGTTGCGCGCCGGAGCGTGGCGCCCGGATGGGAGCGTGCGGAAACCTGGTCTTCCACGTCGTTGGCCTTGGGTTGGGGCCTATCTGCGCTCCTGCGGCAGTCGGACACTCTGGCATGGCGCGGTTGGCAGCCTCTGGTCAGGCACTCACTGTCGGCCTCCTGGCGGCCATTGGGCCGATGCAGTGTGCAGTTGGACAGCCGATGGGGGCTAGGCGGTTTGACCAACTCCTATGTGCAGCTTCCTTGGGATCAACAGGCCCTGATGGAGCGGGGTGCCGCTATTGGATGGGGACACGGTCCAACGATCCGCCAACGCTGGCGGGGGCAATGGCAGCGGCCGCAGTTGAGGCGCCAGTTAAGTCGGCTGCCCTGGGGAAGCGCGGCGAAGGTTCCGTGGATCGTTCGGCCACCCGTAGTTCCGCCCGATCCTGACCCTGAACCACAGCGCCCTCCGGGCGCAAGAATTGGACTGAATCTGGGCTGCCCGGTGGTAGGCGGATTTGGCGTTGTTCCTCTGAATCTTGGCGTCGTCGCTTGCTACGCGGTGCGCCCGCAACGTAGGACCTATGTCGTGATCAACACGGTCTCCTTTGTCAGGCTCCCCGACCGAACCCCCATCGAGCTGACACGAATCTCGCTAAGCTCAAGCCGCAGTGCGTGGGGATGGACCTTTGACTTCGAACTGGCCGATCCCGGGCAGCTGTCCCTTTTGAAGCCAACAGCGGCCGGCCCCCGCCAGTTCGAAGTCGTCCTCAACGGCTACACATGGACGGGTATCGTGGAGAGCTTCCAGAAGCAACGAGAGTTCGCAGACGGCGGCGTCCGGTGCAGTGGGCGCTCACGCACCGCCCTCCTGGCCGCACCTTATGCGCCTGCTCGGGTAAAGGTCGCAAACGAGGCGAGGAGCATGGCGCAACTTGTGGCAGAGGAACTGGTGGATACCGGCTTTACCAGCCACTACGAGACGGTCGACTGGACCGTTCCCCCTGGCGCTTGGTTCTATGACGGTAGCGCGCCGTTGGATGCCATCAGTGCGCTGGCCGAGGCGAGTGGCGCCGTTGTTCAGTCTGATGCGAAGGACCTTGCGCTGCATGTTCGCGCGAGCTATCCGGTCAGCCCTTGGCTCTGGCGCGACACCCAGCCGAACCATGTGTTGCAGGAGGACATCGTGCTGACGGAGAGCCTCCAGATGCGGAGCGCGCCCCTGTACGACGCCGTTGTCGTGACTGGTGAACTTGCTGGCAAGGGTGTGACCTGCAAGGTACGGAAGGCTGGTGAAGCCGGACAGCTCTTTGCTCAGCAGGTGAGCAATCCCCTCATCAGCGTGGCGGCGGCGGGCGCCGAGCGGGGGCGGAATGTCCTATGCGATCGAGGGGAGCAGGCTGCGGTGGACCTGACAGTGCCACTGTTTCCGAAGCCGCTGAAGCCGGGCGAGGTTGGCGCAATCATGCCCTTGGATCTGGTGGAGGTGGTCGGGGCAGAAGGCACCTGGCACGGGCAGTGCGACTCGCTGCGCATTGAGGTCGTGATCGATCAGCAGGCCGTTGTGATCGAACAAACCGCCACTCTGGAGAGGCACTACACCGATGCGGACTGACCTTTGGGATCAATTTGGCGAGTTGGTAAGCGGTAGCCCCCGCTTGCTCGCTACAGTCACCGCCCACAACAGTGACGGCACCAGCACGTTGACCACTTATGACGGGGTACAGATGCGGGCCTTTGGGCAGCTCCAGTTGTCCATCCCATACAACGTGTGGGTTCGGGGCGGGCGGCTGGTTGAGGCCGCGCCCAACTTGCCTCTCATCGAATTGACCGTCTAGCAAGACAGGGCGCCGCCCGGTTGCCGGCAAGCAGCCGGGCGGCGCCGCAACACAGGTGATCTCAGCACCTGGCAGTGGTTCAAGAGCTGGGGCGACAGCCTGGCCAGCTTGCTGTAGGGGTCACGCAACCTGGTGAAGCAGTTCTTCTCGATTGTTGCGTGGCGTGTTGACGGCGCGGCTGACCCGGTAAGCCTCCATCGCCGGCGGCTCGCTGGCCATCAGCATGGCCATGGCGTCGTCGGGGCTGGCGGCCATCCACTCATCGATCTGGCCGGCCTGCAGCCACACCGGCATGCGGTCGTGGATGTCGGCCGATACGCCGCTGCTGTCGCCGGTGATGATGGTGAAGGTGCCCAGGTTGCCCTCGGGCAGCAGCGGGCTGGTGTCCTCCCACAGGCCAGCGGCCAGCAGGGGTCCTTCTTCCCGTCCTCGGGGCTGACCGACCACTCGTAGTAGCCGGCCATCGGGATGACGCAGCGGCGCTTCTTGAAGGCCGACCGGAACGCTGGCTTCGTGGCCACCGTCTCGATCCGGGCGTTGATGGTTGAGCCCTGCAGGCTCTTGGCCTTGGCCCAAAACGGTAGCAGGCCCCACGCCAGCCGGGTTACCCGCCGGCCTTCGCCCCGGTCCAGGATCACCGATGCGCGCTGTGTCGGCGCGAGGTTGTAGCTGGGCTGGATCTCGACCAGGCCGGGGGCAAGGCCAGCCAGGCCGGGCTGGCCAAAGTCGACAACGGGGAGCTGGACGAATCGGCCGCACATGGCCGGAGGGTAGTCCGGCCGGCCGTGGCCGTGGCGTGTAGGCCGGTCCCAATGGGTGCCTGGTGTTGTCGAGCGGGCGCATGTGGGACCATCCCCACGACACTTGAGGGAGGAGGGCGACGGATGGACTGGAAGGTAATTATTTCAACGCTGGTGGGCGGTTTGATCACTTTTGCCGCCACGACCGGACAAGACATTCTGAAGAACAGGCGAATTCGCCGTTCTGCCGCGTTGTCTGTCGGAGCGGAGATTATCGCGGCCTTGGACATAGTGCGGGCACGGGCTTGGCGGGAAGATATTGGAGCCTGTTACGCCGACGCATTGGGTGGTCAGGTGGTCCGTCTCACGATTCGCCTGCCAAAGGACACAATCCCATCGTGCCGTGCTGCGCTGGCGCAAGGAACGCTTGGGGATGGGGAGCTGACCGGTCTGGTTGCTTCATTCGTCATGGCGGCAGATGGGCTAAAGGCGGATCTGGATCGCTTGTTCGAACATGATTTTGGTGACCCAAGGTGTCTTGTCGATCCAGACCAGCCTTTGCACGCGGCAAAGCTCTACGGGGAGATGACCGGATTGCTCGATGCTATCGAGTCTTTGGGAACTGATGCGGTCAATCGCGCGGTCACTTTGCTCGGAAGCGATGGGGACTGGCTCCTGAGCAGGATCAAGCCCCGCGATCCTTAACCGTTACGATACCTGTCGCAGCCTTTGCGACCGCCAGCCGTATCCTTCCGGCCATGAAGTACTCCCACGGCTTCCGCACCACCCCTATCCCCTCTGGCTGGGTCCAGATGGATGACCGCTGGGCGCTTTGGTACAACGGCCGCGAGACGGCCAGCGTCACGCCCGATGGCGGCCCAGGCGTGCGCCTGTGGATGGAAGGCCAGAAGATGTGGCAGGTGAAGGAGGTGCGCGCAGCCAATGTCCGGCAGGCGAAGCGGTACGCCGAGCGCTGGTGTGCGGCCAGGCTCTATCCCGATCTGCCCTTACGCCAGGCGGTTGCCCGGCTGACCGACAGCACCCCGATACAGCCCGAGCCGCCGCTGCCCGGCCTGCCGCCAACCCGTGAGCAGCAGCAACAGGCCCGGCGTCTGGCCGAGGCTGGGGCGAAGGAGATCGAGCGCATCAAGACGGCACTGGAACCGCGTAAGCCGCCGGCGGAGCCGAAACCCCGCCCGAGGGACGCCCGCAAAGCGTGGGTGAGGGCAGGGCTCAGAGATCTGCGCGGCTGGTAGAAGCTTCCCGAATACAAGGTTCCTGTCCGTTGCGGGAGTAGCGTCTATCCTTCGACGAAACGCAGCAGAGTTTTCTGGTATTTTTCGACTGCTTGTCTCTCGACGCCCACAGTAGTCAACAGGTAGCCAATGATGGTCGCTTCTAGCGCAATGCACGCGGCGTGTTTTTCTCGGGTGCTGAGCATGTGAGCTATTTTGCTCTTGCGGCCTATGTGCGCTATGTCGTTTCTTAGATCTCCGATTGCTTTGCCCAACTCAGTCTGGTCGCGATGGAGTAAATTGCATAGCTGGTCGATTACAGGCGGACTCGCGTACGAATAAATCGCATACTGGTATTTTTCAGCATCCTTGTTTCTCCCTGCCTTCTTTGAAATGCCTTCGAGCTGCACAGCACACAGCACGATCCTGGAGAGAATTTCGCTATAGGAAGTAAGCGTCGTTGCACCCTGAAGAGTGCAAATGAGTGTGCGAAAGTCAGTTTCAACTGTAAGCCAATTCTTAATCGTTTGGCCTAAGTCGATGTCCAAGAAATTCAGGGGGATGTGGAAGTGGCTCTTTGGCTCGGTAGCCCGCTTGATAGAACCTGCTTCGCTGAGCTTTGAGGGGAACACTTCCCAGGAGTGAGTCTTGCCAGCCTGATCGATCACTTGAGCCGTTAACGTCCGCAGTGGGGCTGGCCCAAAAAAAAGGACCGAGAAGAGATCGGCGATAGCATGGCATGTCGGATATATCTGCTCAACGTCCGCACCATCCTCTCTTTCTAGGATTATTCGGTACTCCGACTTGGCTTTGACCATTGGAGTGAAGTTTGGATGTTCCAGCCTAATGGAGTCATAAGCTTCCTGCAGCTTCGACATGGCTACTTTGTCTTGTTCAAAGCAATGGATTTGGTCTGAGAGGCGCCGAGAAAGAAGGGTCGCATTCATGCTTTGTACGCCGCGAATCTTGCCAGCAGGGGTATCAATGTCGAACAAGTCACGGCTGCCGAATGTCGCCAGTGCCGAGTAGTCAGAGTCCGTAAGGAAGTCCTTTAGTCCGCAAATGTCGAATTCGAAGCTGGAGAACTTGCATTCGGCGTCGACGTGATGGCCGAAGATCGCGTACTTGAACGAGTGCTTTCCCGTCTGGTAGGCCGAGGAAGAGCGAGCTTTAAATCCAGCTCTTTCTGTGCTGAATTTGCCGACAAGTGTAAAAGCGTCGCCGGATGCGGTGGCGCCATGAAGACGGTCGACCTCCTTGTCATAATCGGGATTGAAAGGACATGCGTACTCTAATGTCAGGCCACCGATTGGTGAGTACCGCAGCGTCCCCGGGAAAGCGAGCTGGGGCTGGCCGGGGGGATGTACAGCGCACGGCCATTCATGTTCCAAAAGAAGATCAGAATTTATCTTTGACATCAATCAGTTTTCGCTAGTGCCGACGCATGAGCGTCACGGGATTCTAGAGTGGCTTCCGAATCAATCGTGGCGTTACTGTTGTGGCGGCGTGGGGAGGCGCCGCTATTCGGTTCCCAATCTGAGCTGAGGGCCGGGAATGTTCGGGCCGAGCAGAGGCGTAGCTCCGGCGGTGGCTTCTCCAAGTCTGAAAAGCACTGGCTCAACCTGTGGAATGTCAAATGCTACAAACTGAAGTCCCCAGAAAAGATTGTAGGTTGACGTATTGTTTCCATTATCGAAAGCGGTCTGATCGCCTGATCCGGTGTAAACGTTAATAGTGCTTCCTGCTTTAACAGTACCCGCGCCGAGCCAATACATGCGGTCGCGCAATGGCACTAGTGAGCCATCTTTTTGCCGGTATCCGAGCATCAAGCCAATGTTGGCTGTGTAGGTCTGCATATTGGCTCGAAGCACAATGCGCTCTTGATTGGCCAAACCTCTCGCGATTACAGCTTCCACAGAGAGGTCAAAAAGTGGCGGTAGGCCAATGATCATTGTTTGCTTCCCTTCTCAAAAATTTTGAGGGCCTTTGGATACAGCCCGATCACGCCGCTCACTGCTGCGAGAATTAGCAGGGCGAATCCGGGCCAGGGCTTGTCGGGGATTAGGCCTATTGCCATCGGGAAGAGAAGCGCTGCAAGGCCGAGAGCAAGCTTAGTAATGCGTGCTTCCGAGGTAACCTCAGCGGCTCTGGTGCGCGCATCAGCTTTGAGGGAATCGATTTCACCTTGTAGTCTAGCGACGTCTACTCTAAGCGCAGAAGCGTCGCGTTCCGCTTGGTCCTTTTGTTCGCCCAAACGCCTGCATGTTGCCTCTAGATGCTTACGCTTCTCCTCGGCCTGGAAGAAGAGGCTAGGGACAATTGAGTTAAGACGCGCGTCTCCTAGTCCACGGCCGACGTTTGCGAGGCTGGCTATCGCGCCGGACAACTCGTCATGAAAAGCGGGCGCTGGCGCTGGGGTCGGATTCGGCGGTTGCTTTTGTGGACCGGTTGGGTACGCATGCCCCTCTTCGTCCAGGTAGTCATCAACGCTCACTCCATGGTCCCCGGTCTCCTGTTTCGAGCAGATTAGCTGAACTTTGCGGACGCATCGCCGGAAGGAGAGGGAACACGACTATTGCTCGAGAGTCACAATGGGTGGCGCGAGTATGTAAGTCATTGAATAATAATAATGTGATGCGGATTGCAAATCCGTTTACAGCGGTTCGATTCCGCTTGAGGCCTCCAATTGAAAAGCCCTGACTCCGGTCAGGGCTTTTTTGTTGGCTGCGATCGCTTTCCCGCTCGCGCGATCGTTGCGCGGCCTGGCGGCCAGTCATGGCGGCGACGGCGGCGCTACACTTGCCTGATGAACCAGATTGATCACTTCCGGGGTGCGTTGCTCGGCCTCGCGTGCGGCGATGCCGTCGGTACCACGCTGGAGTTCAAGCCTCGTGGCAGCTTCACCCCGATCACCGACATGGTGGGTGGCGGGCCGTTCCAGCTGCAGCCGGGGCAGTGGACCGACGATACCTCCATGGCGATGTGCCTGGCCGAGAGCCTGGTGCGTTGCGAAACCTTCGACGCGCGCGATCAGATGAACCGCTACGCCAACTGGTACCGACATGGTTACTGGAGTGCGACCGGGGAGTGTTTCGATATCGGCATGGCGACACGGGCTGCCATCGACCGGTTCCTGCAGGATGGCCATCCGCTGGCGGGAAATGACGACCCGCGCAGCGCTGGCAATGGCTCGATCATGCGTTTGGCGCCGGTCGCGTTGCGCTACGCCGGGACCCCCGATCTGCAGGCCATGGCCGCGTTGAGTTCGCGAACCACGCACGCTGCGCAGGAGTGCCTGGAGGCGTGCCGCCTGCTGGCCGTCGCGCTGGAGCGGGCGCTGGCGGGGAGCACCCGCGACGGAGTGCTGGATCTCAGCGATGTTCCCGTCGAGAGCGCGCGGCTGCAGCAGATCGCAGCGGGCGGCTATCGTGATGCGGCGCGTGAGCAGATCCGTGGCAATGGCTATGTTGTCGACAGTCTGGAAGCTGCACTCTGGTGCTTTGATCGCCACGATACCTTTGAAGCCGTCGTACTCGAGGCGGCCAACCTTGGCGAGGATGCCGACACCACGGCCGCCATCGCCGGGCAGCTGGCGGGCGCATTCCATGGCGCGCGCGGAATTCCTGAGAGATGGCTGCAGCGGCTGGCCTTGCGCACCGAAATCCAGGCGCTGGCCGATGCGCTGCACGCCCTCAACCAAGGCATCGCCCGCACCGCATAAGGCCCATCCAGTGCCTGCGAACTGCGCGGGCACGGTGCTCCCGGCTGCCACCCTTTCCGACGCGACGGGCGTCCCCTGCGGCAGCTGGCCGCGCCGTGGCGGCCAGTCTCAGCCGCCCACGACATGGGAAGGCGCTATGGTCGGGTTCCACGTCTCAGGGAGCTGCAATGGCGAGCAAGGGCACCAGGTATCGCTCCAGCCAGGGAGCGATACGGAAATGAGCAAAGTCACGGCAGATGTGCGCTGGTTGACCTTCCGCTTGAAGAACGGGCAATCCATTGGCCCGGATCGGCTGAAGGACGGATGGGTCATCGCCTCGGAAACCGCCCGCTGCGGGGTGCGCCGCGAGCATATCGAAGGGTCGGGACTGGTGTATGCCCTGTATGCGCCGGCCAACCTGGCCTCACCGCGGCGCGCGGAAATGCGCATGCGCGAATTCCTGATGAGCTCGGGCTACACCTTCACGATGGGCACGCTGGGCGGCTGATTAGGGCCGTCACCGTTGCGCTCACATGGTCAGCGCCTGGCCCTGGATGCCGATCGGGCCGCGTGCATCGTGCAGCACCCTGCGGGTCAGGCCGAGGCCCCGGCGGCTGAACGCCCCCTGCCACCAGAGCAGCCCCTTCCGGCAGGCACTTGATGCGATGCGTTGCGGCACGCGCTGGACTCAGCGTTGCACTGCCTTCAAGGCGTCGACCACCTGCGCTCCAGAAAAACCGCAGTGACCTTCGCCCACCGGCGGCAGCACGCGTGGCAGCGGGCGTGCGCCAGCCCGTGCGGCCAATTGCGGATACACCGTCTGCATGTGCGGCACGATGGTCGGGTCGTTGTGGTTGAACTGGATCACCAGCGGTCGCGTCAGTGCGCCGGTCATTGCCAGCGTGCTGCGCACTTGCGCCTGCGCCGCAGGCACGGGATCGATGCGCTGCACGCCGGCATTGAACGCGGCGTCATCACCGAATCCGCTGTAGATCACGCCGATGTTGCCGATCGGCATGCCGCCGCTCCGTGTAGCCAGTTGGTGCAGGACCAGCGCGTGCAGGCTGACCGTGCCGGCCAGTGCATCAGGCGAGACCTGCAGCCGCCGCGCCAGTACTGCGGCGTGCGGCGGATCGCGCTGCAATGCGTTGGCGATGCCCCGGTACAGCTCGCCCTGTGGCAGCGTGGCGGCTTCGCGCGATACCAGGCCGGCGGGCGGCAGCCCATCGGCCTTGGGGAAGAAGTAGTCGAATGCGACCAGCGTGGTCAGCAGATCGGACGCGATCTGTTCGCCACTGAGATTGGCGCCGCACAGCGACACACCGCCTGCGTAGTGTTGTGGGAAGCGCTCGAGGCTGCCGATGGTCACGGCACCGCCCATCGAGAATCCCAGCATCCAGGTGTGGCGGACATGCCTGAGTTCACCCACTGCCTGCTGGCGCAGGCGTTCCGTATCGGTGATCGCATCGGCCACTGCCCAGCCCTGGCTGGCATAGGCGCTCTGCGCGACGGCGTAACCTGCTGACAGCAGTGGCGCGGTGCTGTCATTGGCCGCCATGGGTGCGGTGCGCGGCACGCCGACCGGTTCGTAGCCATGGGCCAGCATCACCAGGTCGCCGTTCCAATTGGCCGGTACATCCAGCCGCCACGGTGCCCCCTGGAGCTCGCCGCTGAGCGTGCGTGCTGGCGGTGGTGCAGCCAGCGATGTCATCCAAGGCAGCAGGCAGAGGGCAAGAACACATCGAAGCAAGGCGGGCATCGGGGCCATTCCATGCGGGAATGGCGCCGAGCATAGATCCCCGCACTACCTAGCGCGCGCTGCACTGCCGCAGGGCATTGCCGGTCGGGCGTACTGCGCTCCATGCTGGCGGCATGGCCCTGCACAGCACCGCATCGATTATCCGCATTCCTTTCGGGAAGGCGGGGTAGCGCGCGGTCATCACGGCCAAGCAACCCGCCCGGGAAGGCGGGTTGCATACGGCGCTCTCCCGGGTAGTGGAATCCACCAAGGAGAACGCAGATGCACGACCTTTCATCGAACGGCCCTGCGCCGACCCTGCACCTGGTGTGCGGCAAGATCGGTGCCGGAAAATCCACCCTGTCGCAGCAGTTGACGTTGAAGCCGCGCCATGTATTGATCAGCGAAGACGCATGGCTGGCGGCACTGTATCCGGGCGAAATCCATTCCATTGCCGACCATCTGCAGCGCGCCGCCGCGTTGCGCAATGTGCTGGCCGATCATCTGCGCGCATTGCTGCAGGCCGGTGTTTCGGTGGTGCTCGATTTTCCATTCAATACGCCAGCCAGCCGCGCGTGGGCACGTGAAGTGTTCTCGCCGGTTGGCGCTGCACATCAACTGCATTTCCTCGACATTGCCGATGAGGTCTGCAAGGCGCGGCTGCGCGCGCGCAATGCTCTCGGCGAGCATCCGTTCCAGGCCAGCGACGAGGAGTTCGAACGGATCACCCGCCACTTCGTTGCACCGGCCGCGGAAGAGGGCTTCGCGGTGATGCGCTATACCGAGGCAGGCCCGGCGTAGCGCGGCCGGTCACTCAGCCGCTGCCGCCCACTCAATCGCCGATTTCGATACGATCTGTCGCATTGAATTCGCCTCGCTTGACCCGGAGTCCCGTCATGGTCGACCGCCTTGCCATTCTGCTGGAACGTTTCGCGGTCACCGCCTCGGTGTTCCATGCCGGCGCGCTGTGCGGCATCAACACGCTGGACGGCGAGGATGAGGCCGGCCAACTGCACCTGGTAAGGCGAGGGCCGCTCCAGGTCACGCATGGGCCGCACACCGTGCAGGGCGAGGTGCCCAGCCTGCTGCTGTATCCGCGGCCGCTGCCGCACCGCTTCGTTACCGATCCGCAGCACGGCGCCGACATGGCCTGCGCAAGCCTGCATTTCGAGGGCGGCCGGCTCAACCCGATCAGCGCGGCGTTGCCCGATTTCACCTGCATGCCCCTGACGGATCTGCATGGCGGCAATGCCGCGCTGGAGCTGCTGTTCGAAGAAGCCTTCGAGCAGCGCTGCGGGCGTGCGGCGATGGTCAACCGGTTGTTCGAGGTGGTGATGATCCAGGTGCTGCGCCAGCTGATGGAAGGGGGCGAGATGCGGGGTGGCCTGTTCGCCGGGCTGGGTCATCCGCGGTTGCGGCTGGCATTGGTGGCAATGCATGAGGCGCCGGCGCAGTCGTGGACCCTGGAAGACCTCGCCGAGGTCGCCGGCATGTCACGCAGCGTGTTCGCCTCCAGCTTCCGCGAAGCCATGGGCACCACGCCGGGCCAGTACCTGCAGGGCTGGCGGGTGGGCCTGGCGCAGCAGGCACTGCGTCAGGGGCGTCCGTTGAAGCGGATTGCCGACGAGGTGGGCTATGGCAGCGAGGCGGCACTGTCGCGCGCGTTCAAGGCGCACACCGGGCAGTCGCCGCGGGAGTGGCGGGGGCTGGCGCGCGCGGGCGCGGCCTGAGCCTCAGCCCAGCACCAGCCGGGCCAGCTTCATGCCAGCGAACAGGCCGACCAGGCCCAGTGCCACCGAGCCGCCGGCATACAGCGCGGCCAGGCCGTGCTGCCCGCGCTGCAGCAGCACGCCGATTTCCAGCGCGTAGGTGGAGAACGTGGTGTAGCCGCCGAGGATGCCGGTGGCCAACAGCAGGCGCAGCTGCGGTGACGCGCCGTTGCGCAGGGCGAAGGCCTCGACCAGCACGCCCATCAGCAGCGCACCGCTGATGTTGATCACGAAGGTCGACCAGGGCCACGGACTGCCAGCGGCTACCCGCGCACCCATCAGGTTGCAGGCGTGGCGAACGCAGGCGCCGAGCCCGCCGCCGATGAAAACCAGGAGGTAGTTGTTCAGTGCGTGCATCACGTGCCTCGGGTGCGGATTCGCTGATTCGATGGCGAACGCCGAGGGCAGGCACCGCCTGCCATCGACGAACGCCGGTTCGTCCTGGCAGGAGCCATCAGCCGTTCAGGCGGTTATCGGGGGAGCCCCATCCCCATCGCCGACCATGCTACCAGCGGCGGTGCATTCACGTCATGGAGGTCGTCAGCACCCGGATGACCTTGCTGCGGCTGAAGCCGTCCATCAGCAGCTCGAAGGCCAGCAGGTCCAGGGCCGCGTGGCGGCGATGGTCGATCTCCAGCCCTTTCTCCTCCACCAGGTGGCTGACCAGTTCGTAGGCGTCCTGCCAGACATCCAGGTGGGCCTGGCTGGGGATATAGGTGTTGCCCCGCTCACCGACGCCAAGCCCGCCCACGCCGTACAGCAGTTCGCGCGCGTCCAGCTTGGCCGCATCGGCGATGCGGAACAGCTGTTCGGCCTTCACGTGGGCGGGGCTGACATGGTCGTTGAGCCAGTTGCTGATGGTTGCCGTCGTCGAAGCGGCGGCGCGGGCCAGATCGGCCGGGCGCGGGTGGCCGGCTTTCTTCATGGCAATGGCGAGTCGTTGGCCGAGAGTATTCATCTATGCAAGCCAGCTTAACGCGTGGATCGCAAAGAACCCTTGTTCCAAGAATAAGTCTGGTTAACAGAAGGACCGACCGTGACCGATTTCTGGAGCAAGCGGCAGGTGCGCACCCGGCTGGGTTTCCGGACCGACGCCGAACTGGCGCGCTTCTTTGGCATAAGCCGATCCGCAGTGTCGCAATGGCCTCGGGATTTCCCGATTCCTGCGCTACGTCAATACATCCTGCATCAGCGATACCCCAACCTGTTCCCTGCAACTCAGGCAACACAGCCCGAACAGGCGTGAGTTACGCCGCCTTTTGTCGCATGCAACACCCCATGGGCCATTTGCAAAGTATGCTTAGCAACATAGGAAAGTTCGATGGGCACGGGATTGACCATCGACGATGCCTAACGGAGCGGCGGATGGAGGATGGAAGGCTGTGTCGGGTCCAGCCCATCCGGGGAACCCGCCTCCCCGTATGTACTTTCGTGAACGATTAATAATTTCAATCACGAAAGTCGCCGTATGTAATTGACCTGTCGTGAAATCTGTGACTAATTGGGATCAACCGGACGTGAAGCCCGGGAGTCTTTCAGTAGCTCGCAAGTGAGTCGGTAGACCGTCAACGATGCAGAACAAGTCCAACGGAGGTCGTATGGAATACGGCATGCATGGCTTGGCTGAACGGGTACGCCGCGAACTGGAAGCCAGTTACCACAAACACGGATGCGGTCCGGCGTTCTGGGATACCTACCAGCAGGTGCTTGACCGCCTCGTTCCGCAGGGGACCGAGCGCACCGAATTCACCAATGAAATGGCGCTCATCATCGAGCAGCTCGGCATCGTACGGCGTGCGCAGCTGGTTCCGCCGCACGCCAGCGGGCCGCGTTGACCGGTTGATTCACAGCAGGCGCCAGGCGCCGCAGGCCAGCAGCGCCAGCAGCATCGACAGCAGTGCCAGGGTCCGCGGTCGCCACCACTGCCGCGGTTGCCCGGCCATTGCCTGCGGACTGCAGTAGCGCACCAGGCCCGGCCCGAAACCGGCCTGGTGCTGTTCCTGCGCACAGGCGTCCAGACAGGCGCCACAGGCCAGGCAGTCGGCCTGCGGTCCCTGGCGGATGTCCAGCTGCATCGGGCAGGCGCGGACACAGGCGGCACAATCGCTGCAATCACCCAGGCGGTCTGCGCTGAAGGTCGGCATGGGTCCGGCCAGCAGCGGATGTGCCGCGCGGAACACGTAGTCCTGGGCGGTCACCGGGTCGAGCAGGCCGCGGCCGCGGCCCAGCACGCCGCCGAGGCCGAACGGGCGTGCGCCGCGCGGTTCGCCCCGGCGTGCGTCGTACAGCATCCGCGGTGTATGCGGATCGGTGAGCAACGGCTGCATGCGTGCAAACGGGCACAGCGATCGGCAGACCTGTTCGCGCAGCACGCCGGCATTGCCCCAGGTGGCTGCGGCATAGAACAGCACCCAGAATGTTTCCCAGCCGCTCCAGCCGACGCGCGGTGCCGCTGCCACCAGCTCGCTGATCGGGCTGAACAGGCCGACGAAGGTGATGCCGGTCCACAGCGAGAGCACCGCCCAGGCGACCTGGGTGGCGGGGCCTACGGCCGGCACCGGCAGCACCCGGGCCATGCCGCGTGCGATCCCGTCGAAGGCACGGCGCCACAGCGTCTGCGGGCAGGCATGGCCACACCAGACGCGTCCGGCCAGGTGGGTCAGCAGTGCAAGCCCCACCGCCATCACGGCCAGCATCCCGATCAGCACGCCGACGTCGCCTGGCCACAGCGTCCAGCCAAGCAGGTCGAAGCGCCGTGCGTTGATGTCCAGCAGCACGGCCTGGTGGCCCTCCCAACGCAGCCACGGCAGCGCATAGAACAGGGCCAGCACGAGCACGCTGAGCATGCCGCGCCAACGCCAGGGGCGGGTGGGCTTCGTGGTCATCCCAGTGGCAGCTCGTCGTCGTCGTCGCCGGGCATGGGCCGTTGCAGGTACCAGGTGACCGCGCTGGACAGTGCCGTCACCGTCCAGAACATGAAGAAGCCTGCCGTGTAGCCCAGTTCGCGGCTGATCGGCGTAGCCGGAAAGCTGATCGCCTGCAGCCGGAGCGGGTCGACGAAGGCGAAGAACACCACGCTGGCCACGCCGGCCGCGATGAAGCTTGGCCAGAGAATGGCACCCCAGTGCTGGATCAGCTGCTGGCGACGGCTGGGAGAGGGTCTGTTCATGCTTTCCCGGATCGGAATGAGGGCGGCGCGTATACTCCGCCGAGGCCGGCGCAGCATCCGCAGGGCATGTTTCCTGCAGGCGTGCCAGCCTAGGTGCAGTGGACCGCGCCGACATTGATCTGGATCAACGGTGGTGCCGGCCTGTCGCGGCACACTGCCGGCAAGCCCTGGGTGCCCCGATGAACGCAACACCGCCGCCTGTCCTTCCCGTCGCTTCGGCCGAGCTTTGCAGCGAGCTGGAAGTGACCCGCCTGGTCCACGATTTCTATGCGCGCGTGCGCGGGGAAGAACGGTTGGGGCCGGTGTTCGACGCGCATGTGCGCGACTGGCCGGAACACCTGGCGCAGCTGGTCGATTTCTGGTCTGCGATGCTGCGCGGTACGCGCCGTTTCAAGGGCTCGCCGATGTCCAAGCACATGGCCATCGAGCTGGACAAGGACCTGTTTGACCGCTGGCTGGCGCTGTTCCGCATCACCACTGCCGAGTGCGGCAATGCGCCGATGCAGGAACTGGCCAACGACGTGGCCGCGCGCATCGGTGACACCTTCTGGAAGCGCTACCAGATGCTGCGCTGGCCACAAGTCGGCCTGCCGGTGCTGGCGATCCCCGCCCGGGATTGATCTGGGTCAAGGCGGTTGCGGCCAGGCCGCGCGATGCTGGCCGCATGGACACGTTCTCTCCCGCCGCCGGTGGCCTGGCCTGGACCTTCGACCCCGACCTGCTGCGCCGGCACGACCGGCCAGGGCCGCGCTACACCTCGTATCCGACCGCACCGCACTTCCACGATGGCTTCGACGCACCGGCGCTGCGCCAGGCAATCGCCGACAGCAACCGGCTGGCCCGCGCGTTGTCGCTGTACGTGCACGTGCCGTTCTGTTCCAGTCCCTGTTTCTACTGCGGCTGCAACCGGGTGATCACCCGCGACCGCGGTCGTGGCCACAGCTATGTATCGCGCGTGCTGGCCGAGGCCGATCTGCTGGCACCGCAGTTCGAGGATGGCCGTGAGGTCATCCAGCTGCATCTGGGCGGCGGTACGCCGAACTTCCTCGATGCCGAGGCGATGACCACGCTGGTGGAAGGCCTGCGCCGGCGCTTCGACTTCAGCGATTCGCCGCAGCGCGATTTTTCGATCGAACTCGATCCGCGCTTCATCGATACCCATGACGTGGCGATGCTGGCACGGCTGGGCTTCAACCGGGCCAGCCTGGGCGTGCAGGATTTCGATCCGCAGGTGCAGGAATCGATCAACCGCGTGCAGGGCGTGCAGCAGACGCTGGACATCCTGCGTGCGTGCCGTGACAGCGGCATGCGTTCGGTCAACGTCGACCTGATCTATGGGTTGCCGGGGCAGAGCCTGCAGGGATTCGGCCGCACCCTTGAACAGGTGCTGGCGCTGCGCCCGGATCGCCTGGCGGTGTATGGCTATGCGCATCTGCCGCATCTGTTCCGCGCGCAGAAGCAGATCGATGAACGCCGGTTGCCTTCACCGGAAGACAAGCTGGCGCTGCTGGGCCTGGCGGTGGAGAAGCTCTCTGCCGCAGGCTACCAGTACATCGGCATGGATCATTTTGCGCTGCCGGAAGAAGATCTCTCGCGCGCGCAGCGTGCCGGCCAGCTGCATCGCAACTTCATGGGCTATACCACCCATGCCGACACCGATCTGCTGGGCCTGGGCGTGAGTGCGATCAGCCACATCGGTGCCACCTACAGCCAGAACCCGCGCGACCTGCCGTCGTGGGAGGACGCGGTGGACCAGGGCCAGTTGCCGGTCTGGCGTGGCGTAGCGTTGAGTGCCGACGACCAGCTGCGCGCCGAACTGATCCAGCAGCTGATGTGCCAGGGCGAGGTGGACGGCGCCATGCTGGGGCAGCGCCATGGCATCGCATTCGAGCAGTACTTCGCCGAAGACCTGCGCTCGGTGCAGCGGCTGCAGGAAGACGGGCTGGCCGAATACCGCGACGGTGTGGTGCGCGCCAGCGAGCCGGGGCGGCCGCTGCTGCGGCTGCTGGCGATGTGCTTCGATCCGTACCTGCGTGCGGCGCATGAGCAGCCGCGCTACTCGCGTGCGATCTGACGCTGCGTGGTGCGAAAGGCGTGGTGCCCGGAGCCGGAATCGAACCGGCATGGGGTTGCCCCCGGCGGATTTTAAGTCCGATGCGTCTACCAGTTTCGCCATCCGGGCCTGCAGCGCGGCGCCGATTGTAGCCCAGCTGCGCATTTCCGGCCGGATTGCGGAACGGCGGCGGCATGCTTAACTGTCGCTCCCGTTCATGTCATAGTCCAAGCCATTGTTCCCAGGGGGGGAGCTGCCCGATGTCGCTGCACGCGATTGCCTATGCCAGTGAGGCCCGCGCCGATCTGCGGACAACCGATCTTGACCGCGTGCTGGCCGACGCCACGGCATTCAACCGGGTAGCCGGTGTCACCGGTGTGCTGATGTTCGATGGCAGCCGTTTCCTGCAGTACCTGGAAGGGCCGGAGGATGGCATCGATTCGGTGTACCAGCGCATCGTCAACGCGCGCAGCCATGGCCAGCTGAAGGTGCTGTGCCGGGCACCGGTGGCGCAGCGGGCGTTTCCGCGCTGGTCGATGGGCACCCGCCGCATCGAGGCGGAGCTGCTGGCACAGATCGTCGACGCCGCGTGGCCGGGCTTCCTGCTCGGCAGCGGGGGTTTCGAACGGCTGCTGCAGGCCTGGACCGGCGCCGACGGTGAACTGGAACCGGCGGCGGTCGCGCTGGGGTCCTGAACCCGCCTTGGCGGCGAGGCCCGCGGACCGTTACGCTGGGGCCTTTCTGGTGTGGATCATCCCGGGGTGGTACAGCGAATGAGCAGGTCGGCCGAAGCCATGCCAGCGCGCATGCGATTTCATCGGTTGCGCGGGATGCGCCAGTGAGCGCGCCGCTGTCGGCGGCGGAGTCGCCGCGTTTCGCGGTGATCGGGCTGGGCTACGTGGGGTTGCCGCTGGCCGTGGCCTTCGGCCGGCACTGGCCGACCCTCGGCTTTGACATCGATGCCGATCGCATCGCCGAGCTGCGCGATGGCCGGGACCATACGCTGGAAATGGAGGCCGACGAGCTGGCCAGTGCGCAACTGCTGCAGTACGGCAGCGAGCCGGACCTGCTGGATGCCTGCAACGTCTACATCGTCACCGTGCCGACGCCGATCGATGCCTACGAGCAGCCCGACCTGGAGCCGCTGCGTTCAGCCACGCGCCTGATCGCCAGCCATCTGCGCGCGGGCGACCTGGTGATCTACGAATCCACGGTGTATCCCGGCACCACCGAAGAAGTGTGCGTGCCGCTGCTGGAGCAGGTCTCCGGGCTGCGCTTCAACGTGGACTTCTACTGCGGTTACAGCCCGGAACGGGTCAGTCCCGGCGACCGCCATCGGCGCCTGGCCGACATCCGCAAGATCACTTCCGGTTCGACGCCGGAAGTGGCGGCGGTGATCGATGGCCTGTACCAGCGCATCATCGCCGCCGGGACCTTCCCGGCGCCATCGATGCGCGTGGCCGAAGCGGCCAAGGTGGTCGAGAACATCCAGCGTGACGTCAACATCGCGCTGGTCAATGAGCTGGCGCTGATCTTTGACCGGCTCGGCATCGATACCCAGGATGTACTCGATGCCGCCGGCAGCAAATGGAACTTCCTGCCTTTCCGGCCGGGGCTTGTCGGCGGCCACTGCATCGGCGTGGACCCGTATTACCTGCTGCACAAGTCCGAGAGCGTGGGCTACCACCCCGACCTGATCCACACTGCGCGGCAGGTCAACAACCGCGTCGGTGAACATGTGGCGTCGCGGGTGCTGGCGATGCTGGCCGAACGCGGCCGCGCACCCGCACAGGCGCGAATCCTGGTGCTGGGCGTGACCTTCAAGGAGGATTGCCCGGACCTGCGCAACAGCCGCGCGCTCGAGCTGGCGCAGCGCCTGCGTGATGCCGGCGCCGAGGTCGAGGTCAGCGACCCGTGGGTCGGCCCGGCGGCACTGGCCGATGCGGGCCTGGACTGGCGGCCCGAGCCGCAGGCGGGGCGTTACGACGCGGTGGTGCTGGCGGTGGCCCACGCCCGTTTCAAGGCGATGGACGAGGCGCAGATCCAGGCGCTGCTGGCACCTGATGGCCTGGTCTACGACGTGAAATCGGCCTGGCCGCGCAATGTGGTTGACGCTCGCCTGTAAACGCCGGTGCTGGCCGGCGCGGTAGACTCGCAGGCAGTTGCAACCAAGGAACGCCATGCACCGGTATATCGTCTACCTGCTCGCCATCCTGATGTTTCCCATCTGCCTGTGGCTGGCCACGATCTGGCCGGCCTGGTACTGGGGCGTCGGCCTGACTGCCGCGATGGTGGCGCTGGGGACCTGGGACCTGCTGCAGAAGCGCAGCACGCTGCGCCGCAACTATCCAGTGATGGCGCATTTCCGCTACGGCCTGGAATCGATCGGCCCGGAGATCCGCCAGTACTTCGTGCAGAGCGACCTGGAGGACGTGCCGTTCTCGCGCCAGCAGCGTGCGCTGATCTACCAGCGCGCCAAGAACGAGATGGACACGGTGCCGTTCGGCACCCTGCGCAGCACCTATGCCGTGGATTATGAGTGGATCAACCACTCGCTGGCGCCGACCGCCATCGCCAAGCACGATTTCCGCGTGCTGATCGGTGCCAACTGTGCAAAGCCGTATTCGGCGAGCGTGTTCAATATTTCGGCGATGAGCTTTGGTTCCCTGTCGGCCAATGCGATCCGCGCATTGAACGAAGGCGCGCGGCGCGGTGGTTTCTACCACGACACCGGCGAAGGTTCGATTTCGCCGTACCACCGCGAGATGGGCGGCGACCTGGTGTGGGAGATCGGCTCGGGCTATTTCGGTTGCCGTGACGAGAAGGGCGGCTTCAGCGAAGAGCGCTTCATCGCCAATGCCACCCAGGACCAGGTCAGGATGATCGAGATCAAGCTGTCGCAGGGCGCCAAGCCCGGCCACGGCGGCGTGCTGCCGGCACCGAAGGTGACCGCCGAGATCTCGGCCACCCGTGGCGTGCCAATGGGCGTGGACTGCGTCTCGCCGTCGCGTCACTCGGCCTTCTCCACCCCGGTCGAGCTGCTGCAGTTCGTGGCCCGGCTGCGCGAGCTGTCCGGTGGCAAGCCGGTTGGTTTCAAGCTGGCCATCGGCCACCCGTGGGAATGGTTCGGCATCGCCAAGGCGATGCAGGAAACCGGGCTGCTGCCGGACTTCATCGTGGTCGATGGTGCCGAGGGCGGCACCGGCGCGGCACCGGCCGAATTTGTCGACCATGTCGGCGTACCGATGCACGAAGCACTGCTGCTGGTGCACAACACCCTGGTCGGCCTGGACCTGCGCGAGCGCATCCGCATCGGCGCGGCCGGCAAGATCACCAGTGCGTTCGACATCGCGCGCACCATCGCCCTCGGTGCCGACTGGTGCAACGCCGGTCGTGGCTTCATGTTCGCACTGGGGTGCATCCAGTCGCTGAGCTGCCACACCGACAAGTGCCCGACCGGCATCGCCACCCAGGACCCGGCGCGCTGGAAGCACCTGGATGCACCGGACAAGGCCACCCGGGTGTACAGCTATCACGAGCACACGCTGCATGCGTTGAAGGAGCTGTTGTGCGCCGCAGGCCTGAACGATCCAGCCGAACTGGGGCCCGAGCACATCCTGCGTCGTGTTTCGCCCGTGGAGATCCGCTCGCTGGCGTCGCTGTACCGCTATCTGGAACCCGGTGAGCTGCTGCACAAGGTGCCCGACCATGCGGTGTTCCATGCGTTCTGGGCCGATGCGCGCAGCGACTCGTTCCAGCCGCCGCCGAAGATCCAGGCGCTGCGCGCCAGCAAGTCGCGCTAATGTCCCTGTAGCGTCGAGCCATGCTCGACTGCTTGTCTGGAACGAAGAACAGTCGAGCAGGGCTCGACGCTACAAGGAGACGTGATGCAGTTCAGGACCGGCACCATCGATGATGTCGCCACGCTGTGGGCGCTGCGCACGCGTTGTGTACGTGAAACCTGCAGCAGTCACTACCCTCCCGAGGTCATTGCACCGTGGTCGGCATCGCCGCCACCTTCGCAGTACGCGCGGTTGCTGGGGCAGGGCGGTTGCGTGGTGGCCGAGGACGGGCAGCGCGGCCTGCTCGGCTTCGGCGTGTTCGATATCGACGCCAACGAAGTCGATGCATTGTTCGTTGATCCGGACCGCGGTGGGCAGGGCATCGGCCAGGCCCTGATGCAGCGGTTGCTGGCGATGGCAGACCGCGGGCGTGAGGTGGTGCTGTCGGCCTCGCTCAACGCGGTACCGTTCTATCAACGTCAGGGCTTTGTCAGCGTGCGCGAAGAGACTTACCCGCATCCCAGCGGCGTGGCGCTGGCCTCGGTGAGCATGCGCCGGCCGTGGTGATGTAGCGTCGAGCTTGCTCGACGCTACAACGCAGGCGTCACCGTCCGGCCAGCCACCCGATCACGCCCTCGGCCGCGCGCAGGCCACTGGCGTAACACGCGGTCAGCAGGTAGCCACCCGTCGGCGCTTCCCAGTCCAGCATCTCGCCCGCGCAGAACACGCCGGGCACTGCCCGCAGCATCAGGCCGTCATCCATCGCATCCAGGCGCACGCCGCCGGCAGTGCTGATCACTTCGGCCATGGGTCGCGGCCGCAGCAGCCGCAGCGGCAGGCGCTTGAGCGTGGCAGCGACCGACGCTAGGTCGTTGCCCGCGTCCTTGCCGAGCAACTCGAACACCAGCGCGGCCTTCACCGCGTCCAGGCCGGCCTGGCGGCGCAGGTGCTCACCGAAGCTGCGGCCCTTGCGCGGGCGCGACAGTTCGGCCTGCAGGCGCGCCTCGTCGCGGCCCGGCACCAGGTCCAACCACAGCATGGCGTGGCCATCACGGTTGACGGTCTCGCGCAGATCCGCCGCCAGTGCGTAGACCAGGCTGCCTTCGATGCCGTATCCGCTGACCACGCATTCGCCCTGCAGCGACTGTGGTTGTCCGTCCAGGTCGATCCAGTGCGCGACCACCGGCTTCAACGGCGCGCCGGCGTTGCGCTGGGCGAAGAACGGCGTCCAGTCCACATCGAAACCGCAATTGGCCGACTGCAGCGGCGCGACATCCACGCCACGCGCCTGCAGGGCAGCGACCCAGGCGCCATCACTGCCCAGCTGTGGCCAGCTGCCGCCCCCCATGGCCAGCACGGTGGCATCGGCGTGAACCTCGATTTCGCCCGCTTCAGTGGCGAAGCGAAGCGCGCCGTCGTCACTCCAGCCGATCCAGCGATGGTTGGCATGCAGGCGCACGCCCTGTTCCTTCAGGCGGCGCACCCAGCCGCGCAGCAGCGGCGCGGCCTTGCGGTCGACCGGGAACACGCGGCCCGAGCTGCCCACATAGGTCTCCACGCCCAGGCCGGCCGCCCAGTCGCGCAGTGCCTGCGCGTCGAAGCCGTCCAGCCAGCGGCCCACGGCAGCGGCCTGTTCGCGGTAACGGCGGTCGAACAGCGGACGCGGATCGGAGTGGGTGAGGTTGAGCCCGCCCTTGCCGGCGATCAGGAACTTGCGGCCAGGCGACCCCTTCGCCTCGTACAGGTCGACGTCCAGCCCGGCGGCGCGCAGGCGCTCGGCAGCGAACAGGCCGGCCGGGCCACCGCCGATCACGGCAACCCGACGCGCATCGGCGGAATTACGGTTTGACATCAAGCAGCTCGACGTCGAACACCAGCGACGAACCGGCCGGAATCGGGCCGACCCCGCGGTCGCCGTAACCATAGTCCGGCGGGATCATCAGCGTGCGCTTGCCGCCGACCTTCATGCCGGCCACGCCCTCATCCCAGCCGCGGATGACCTGGCCGGCGCCGAGCGCGAAGGTGAACGGCTGGCCGTGCTTGAAGGAGCTGTCGAAGGTCTTGCCGTGCTTGGTCTCGGTGCGGTTGTCGTAGATCCAGCCGGTGTAGTGCACGGTGACCTTGCTGCCGGGAACGGCTTCGGTGCCGGTGCCGGCGACGGTATCGATGCGCTCGAAGGTGGTCAGGGTGCCCCCCGGCGGCGGGCCGGACGGTTCGGTCGAGCAGCCAGCGGCGGCGAGGGACAGCAGCAGGGGAAGCAGCAGGCGGCGCATCGGGCGTCTCCGGTAGGCGCAGGTCGAGGGCGGCAAGGGTAGCGCATCGGCGCCGGGTATCATGGCGGCATGGCAAAACTCCTGCTCAATCTGCGCAATGTCGGCGACGACGAATATGCCGATGTCTGCACGCTGCTCGACCAGCACGGCATCGCCTGGTATCGCACCGAACCCAGCCCCTGGGGCATTTCCAACGGTGGCCTGTGGCTGCGCGAGGACGCCGATCATCCGCGCGCGAAGGCGCTGATGGCCGAGTACCAGGCGGCGCGCGGCGTGCGCGTGCGGGCCGAGCGCGAGCAGGCGTTGCGTGATGGCACGGCGGAGACCTTCGGCAGCCTGTTCCGGCGGCGGCCGGTCTACGTGGTGCTGGTACTGCTGGGGATGGTGGCTGCGGCGGCGCTGGTGCTGCTGCCGTTCGTGCTGTTGCGGGGGTAGAGCGTTCGGCCGGGTTGCACCCGGCACCCGCCGATGCAACGGCAACAGCAACAGCAGGCAATCCGTGGCGGGCAGGGCGGTGTGGGCAGGCGGGACACGCCGTAAACCCCGCTCCGCGGTCCGGCCCAGCCGCTGGCGACTGTGCGTTCGGGCGCTTGCGAAGCAGTGCTTCGCAAGCAAAGCGCCCTCACCCTTGGGGGCTCGATGTCGCCATCCACGGCGCCAACGGTCCCGCCTGCCCACACCGCCCTGCCTCTGACAGGTTCCGGATGCCTGCCGGGGCCGGATCTCTCTGCCGTGCAGAGGGCGCTGACCCCTGAATCTGTCTGTGCGGGCGGGAGGCGCTAAAATGGCGGGATGATCGCCAATACTGCTGCCTACCATTTCTCCGTCATCGACGCTCCCCAGGCCCTGTGCGACCAGTTGCTGGCGCGTGCCGAGGCGGCGCAGTTGCGGGGCACGATCCTGGTGGCGGGCGAGGGACTGAACCTGTTCCTGGCCGGTGCACCGGACGCGATCGAGGACTTCTACGCGGTGCTGCGCGCCGATGTGCGTTTCGCCGATATGCGGGTCAAGACCAGCCTGAGTGAGCACCAGCCGTTCGCAAGGCTGAAGGCCAAGGTGAAGGACGAGATCATCAGCTTCCGTCGCGATGACGGCCAGCCGCTGGACTATCCGCGCGCACCGGCGGTCGCCCCGGCCACCGTGCAGCGCTGGCTGCGGCAGGGGCACGACGACGCCGGCAAGCCGGTGGTGATGCTCGATACCCGCAACCTGCAGGAAGTGGAGTACGGCACGTTCAAGGATGCGCTGGTGCTGCCCATCCACAAGTTCACCGAGCTGCCCGAGGCGCTGGCGCCGCACCGCGAAGCGTTGAAGGACAGCACGGTGGTCAGCTTCTGCACCGGTGGCATCCGCTGCGAGAAAGCGGCGCTGTGGATGGTCAACGACGGCATGGACAACGTCCTGCAGCTCGACGGCGGCATCCTGGGGTACTTCGAGGAGGTGGGCGGCGAGGGTTACGAAGGCCGCTGCTTCGTGTTCGACGAGCGCATTGCGCTGGATGCGGAACTGAAGCCGATGGTCGACCAGCCGTTGCCGGAGCCGCGCCCGAGCGCGTTCTGACCGCGCTCCGGTAGAGCCGGCCGCTGGCCGAGCGCGAAGCCCTCTACCTGAATGCCGGCCAGCGGCCGGCACTACCAATCGCGCTTGTCGCGGATCAGGGCACCCGGATCGGCCCGGTCAGCGCCGAACCCGCGCCGCGGGAATCAGCATCCTGCCACCGGCACTGGCCGCTGCGCCCGGCCGACCCCATGCAGGGGGGATCCTGTGACGGAAAACCGCTGATGATCCCGTTGTCGATCCTTGACCTGGCCCCGGTCTGCGAGGGCAGTGACACCACCGCCGCCTTCGCCAACATGCTGGAACTGGCCCAGCATGCCGATGCGCTGGGCTACCGCCGCTATTGGCTGGCCGAACACCACAACATGCCGGGCATCGCCAGCGCGGCCACGGCCGTGCTGATCGGCCACGTCGCGGGCGGCACGCGGCGCATCCGCGTCGGTGCCGGCGGCATCATGCTGCCCAACCATGCGCCGCTGCAGGTGGCCGAGCAGTTCGGCACGCTGGCGTCGCTGTATCCGGACCGCATCGATCTCGGCCTCGGCCGTGCGCCGGGCACTGATCAGCCGACTGCGCGTGCACTGCGCCGCTACTTTGACAGCGCCGACCAGTTCCCGCAGGACGTGCGCGAGCTGCTGCACTACTTCGAGCCGGTACAGCCCGGGCAGGCAGTGCAGGCGGTTCCGGGCGGTGGCCTGCGGGTGCCGAC
Organism: Stenotrophomonas sp. YJH_SMC_10; assembly: GCF_059371555.1. Lineage (NCBI taxonomy): Bacteria > Pseudomonadati > Pseudomonadota > Gammaproteobacteria > Lysobacterales > Lysobacteraceae > Stenotrophomonas > Stenotrophomonas sp. YJH_SMC_10. The sequence continues at coordinate 24,757 of NZ_JCAFUS010000010.1, forward strand.
CTGGATCCTGGGGTCCAGCCTGTTCGGCGCGCGCATGGCCGCCGCGATGGGCCTGCCCTATGCGTTCGCTTCGCACTTCGCGCCCGACGCCATGGACGAGGCGCTGGCGGTGTACCGCCGCGAGTTCCGCCCCTCGGCCACGTGGAAGCAGCCGCACGCGATGCTGGCCCTGAATGTCGTCGCCAGTGACAGCGAGGCCGAATCGCGCCGCCTGTTCACCAGCCAGCAGCAGAGTTTCGTCAACCTGCGCCGCGGCCGGCCGGGCAAGATTCCGGCGCCGATCGACGACATCGAAGCGTTCTGGGAGCCGCACGAAAAGCTCGGCGTGGAGCGGGCCCTGGCCTGCACCGTGCTCGGCGATCCGCAGCAGGTGGCCGATGGCATCGCCGCGTTCGTTGAGCGGCACTCGCCGGACGAGCTGATGCTCACCGCCAACCTGTATGACCACCGCGCGCGCCTGCGTTCGTTCGAACTGGCGATGCAGGCCTGGCACGCCCGCCACGCGGGCTGAACAATGGCGTCACGGCCCGTTGCAGCCGCGACGGGTCTGATGGGGGCTCTACCCATTGGAGCCTCCCATGGCGGATACCCGCGCCGAACACATCGCCCAGCTGGCCGAACTGATCAAGGACGTGGAGGTGGCGATGTTCACCACCACCGGCGTCGACGGGCGGCTCTACAGCCGGCCGCTGGCCACCCAGCAGGTCACCTTCGACGGTGACCTGTGGTTCGTCATCACCGCCGACAGCCCGAAGGTTGCCGAGATCGCGCTTGATCCGCACGTCAACGTGGCCTATGCCTCGCCTTCGAAGAACACCTATGTCTCGGTGGCAGGGCGCGCGCGCATCGTTGACGACCGCGCGAAGATCGAGGAACTGTGGTCGCCAGCGATGAAGCTGTTCTTCCCGGGCGGCAAGGACGACCCGAACCTGCGCCTGATCCACGTGCGGGCCGATTCGGCCGAGTATTGGGATGGTCCGGGCACGCTGCTGGGCAAGGCGTTGAATTTCGTGCTGTCGGCGGTGCAGGACGAGCCGGCGCAACTGGCCGACAACGGCTTCATCGATCTTCGGTGATCACCGACGTCCGGTATTGGTAGTGCCGGCCGCTGGCCGGCAAACCTGGAAACGTGGCAGCCGGCCAGCGGCCGGCTCTACCGGGTTCCGGCTCGGAACCAACGCTGGAACAGGTCCACCGTCGCGGCGATCCAGTTGAACAGCCTCAGTCGGTGATGATCGGTGTCCGGGTATTGGTAGTGCCGGGCGCTGGCCGGCAGACCTGGAAACGTGGCAGCCGGCCAGCGGCCAGCTCTACCGGGTTCCGGCTCAGAACCAACGCGGGAACAGGTCCACCGTCGCGGCGATCCAGTTGAACAGCCTCAGTCGGTGATGACCGGTGTCCGGGTATTGGTAGTGCCGGCCGCTGGCCGGCAGACCTGGAAACGTGGCAGCCGGCCAGCGGCCGGCTCTACCGGGTTCCGGCTCAGAACCAACGCTGGAACAGGTCCACCGTCGCGGCGATCCAGTTGAACAGCATCAGTTGGTGATGACAGATGTCCGGGTACTGGTAGTGCCGGCCGCTGGCCGGCAGACCTGGAAACGTGGCGGCCGGCCAGCGGCCGGTTCTACCGGGTTCCGGCTCAGAACCAGCGCTGGAACAGGTCCACCGTGTAACCCACCAGCTGCCCCGAACTGAAACCGAAGAAGGCGATCGCCGCCAACGCGGCGATCCAGTTGAACAGCATCAGCGCGCCATCGCGTTCCAGCAGCGCCAGCGAAAACAGCAGCAGCTGGAAGCCGAACAGGAAGTTGGTGAAGGGAATCGGCAACGACAGCAGCAGGCCCAGCAGCACCAGCAGCAGGCCGCTGAAGGCGTGGGCGGGGAGGGGCGTCAGCAGCTGCGGCAGGCGTGGCCTCAGCATCCTGTCCAGGCGCCGCAGCGGCCGGTCGATGCGGTCCAGGAAACGGTGCATGGTGCCGCGCTTGGGCCCGCGGCGGGCGATGAAACCGGGCAGCCAGGGCCGTCGCAGGCAGAACAGCATCTGCAGGCCGATCAGGATCACCAGCGGGCCGCTGACCGCGCCGCCCATGCCCGGGATCGGGATGAAGGACGGCAGGATCGCCACGAACAGGAACACGCCGAACGCGCTCTGCTGCAGGTTGCCGAGAATCTGGCCCAGCGGCATGTGCTCGGCCGGGTCGCCGGAGGTAAACATCTCCAGCAGGGTGCGGATGCCCTCGTTGCGGTAGGCCGGGCGCTCGCCGCCTGGACCCTGGCCGGCCTCAGGCGGTGAGCTCATCGGCCTGCTCGTCGGACAGCGTGCGCAGCAGCAGCTTGTCCACCCGCGCACCGTCCAGGTCGACCACTTCGAAGCGCCAGCCGGCCCAGTCGAAGTACTCGCCTGCGTGCGGGATGCGGCCGAAGTAGTGGATGCACATGCCGGCCAGGGTGTAGTAATCGCCGTCCTCGGCATCGGGCAGCTCGTTGCTGCCGATCAGCTCGCGCAGGTCTTCGATCGGCAGCGAGCCATCCACCAGCAGCGAACCGTCCTCGCGGGTCACCACCAGCGCGTCTTCATCGGCATTCTCCACCGCCTGCAGGCGGCCGACGACGGCGCCCATCAGGTCGCTGATGGTCACCAGGCCCTGGATCTCGCCGTACTCGTCCACCACCAGCGCCATCGACTGCTGTTCCTCGCGGAAGATCTCCAGCAGCTTCATCGCGTGGGTCGATTCGGAGACGTACAGCGGTTCGCGCAGGGTCTGGAACAGCGCGTTGTCGCCGCGCGCCATGCGCGTGGCCAGCGACTTCAGTTCAAGCACGCCGACCACGTCCATGTCGTTGTCGCGGTACACCGGGTACCGCGAGAACTCGTGCTCGGCCATGATTTCCAGGTTGCGCTCCAGCCCGGCCTGAGTGTCCAGCCAGGCAATGCGGTTGCGCGGGGTCATCAGGCTGTCGGCGGTGCGGTCACCCAGGCGCATGACACGGTTCATCATGTCGCGCTCGTGGGCGTCGATCACGCCGGCTTCATGGCTCTCGGCCACGAGCATGCGGATCTCTTCTTCAGTCACCGAGGCGACTTCATCCTTGCCCAGGCCGAACAGGCGCAGCACCAGCTGGGTGGTCTTGGACAGCAGCCAGACGAAGGGCAGGGCCAGCTTGGCCAGCCAGCTCATCGGCATTGCGACCAGGCCGGCGATGGCTTCCGAGCGGGTCAGCGCCAGGCGCTTGGGCACCAGTTCGCCGAAGATCAGCGTGATGAAGGTGATCAGGCTGACGGCCAGCGCGGTACCGATGTTGCCCGCGTACGCAAACCCCGGCATCAGCCCCTGGATCCAGCCGGCGAAGGCCTCGCCCAGCGCCTCACCGCCGAGGTAGCCGGTCAGCACGCCGATCACGGTGATGCCGATCTGCACGGTGGACAGGAAGCTCTCCGGCTTCTCCGACAGCTCCAGCGCCTTGGCCGCGCGCTTGGAGGTGGCAGCCATCTGCTTCAGGCGGCTCTTGCGCGAGGTCATGACCGACATCTCGGACATGGCGAAGAAGCCGTTCAGCAGAACAAGCGCGAAGACAATCAGGATCATTTCAAACACGGGCGTCGTCCCCGGTTGGTGGCAGGGAGGGCGGGTGCTTGCGATGGCGGCAGGCGCTCAGGAACGGGGTCCGGCGCGGCGCAGGGGGATAAGGGTCGTCGTCCATAAGGTGCGCCCGAAGGCGCGCTGGCATCTTAGCAAAGGGGCGTGGCAGGGTGGCAACCGCCTGTTCAGGTTGGGGGTTCCAGCGCCCCGAAAGGCGGCGGGGATACCCGTGATGGTCATCTAGCCGTCATAATTCCGTCTGGTGCCGTCCTTCCCGCGACGGCTGACAGGTTTCTCAATGTTCTCTCTGCAGACCATTTTCGGTTCCGGCAAACAGTTCTACACCCTGCTCGATGAGGCTGCCGTCGCGGCGTCCGACGCCGCCAAGGCACTGCATTCCATGCTGCGCGAGGCCGATCGCCAGCCCGCGCTGGACGCCTTCAAGCTGGCCCGCCTGCGCGAACGCGCCGCCTCGGACAAGATCAGCCAGGCGCTGGTGGACAGCTTCATGACCCCGATCGAGCGCGAAGACATCGAAGCGCTGGGCTCGGCGCTGTACAAGATTCCGAAGCAGATCGAAAAGTTCGCCGATCGCTATTCGCTGGCCACGACCCACCTGGAGCACATCGACTTCGCGCCGCGCGCGGCGATGCTGGAACAGGCCGCCGGCGTGGTGGTGGAGATGGTGGCCGACCTGCGCCACATGAACCTGGACCGGATGACCGCGCTCAACGAGAAGCTGCGCTCGCTGGAGAACGAGGCCGACCGCCTGATGCTCGAGCTGTACCGCGACATCTATTCGGGCCGCCTGGACAACCTGCAGATGTTCCTGCTGAAGGAATTCTTCGAGATCCTGGAAAAGGCCATCGACCGTTGCCGCGAGGCCGGCGTGGTGGCGTACCAGATCGTGTTGAAGAACAGCTGACGGACGCCGCCGCATGTTGACCCTTGTCCTGGTGGTGATCCTGGCCGCGCTCGTCTTCGAGTTCATCAACGGCTTCCACGACACTGCCAACTCCATTGCCACGGTGGTGGCGACCAAGGTGCTCTCGCCCGGCTGGGCGGTGATGCTGGCCGCCTTCATGAACCTCATCGGTGCGCTGACCGGCACCGCGGTGGCGCTGACCATCGCCTCGGGCCTGCTCAACACCAACGTGGTCGAGGTCACCCCGCAGGTGATCCTGTGCGCCCTGCTGGGCGGCATCATCTGGAACCTGATCACCTGGTGGAAGGGCCTGCCGTCCTCGTCCTCGCACGCGCTGATCGGTGGCCTCTGCGGCGCCGGCCTGGCCGCCGCCCACAACAACTGGGACGCGCTGATCTGGTCCGAGCGCCTGGGCAGCTGGGCGCAGAACAAGGGCCTGCTGTGGAAGGTGTTCGTGCCGATGATCACCTCGCCGATCGCCGGTTTCCTGCTCGGCATCGTGGTGATGGTGCTGCTGTGGGCGCTGATCGCCGGCCTGGCCAAGATCGGTGGTGCCATCGGCCGCCTGGCCCGTCCGCGCATCGTCAACGCGTTCTTCGGCAAGGCGCAGATCGCGTCGGCGGCCTACATGGGCTTTGCCCACGGCCACAATGACGCCCAGAAGACGATGGGCATCATCGCCATGACCCTGATCGGTGCCGAAGCCACCGGCGCACTGGATGACCTGCCGTCCTGGCTGGCCTTCATGCACCCGGATGCGCATGCCGGTGACGGCATCGCGATGTGGATCGTGCTGACCTGTGCGGTGGTGATGGCGGCCGGTACCGCTTCGGGCGGCTGGAAAATCATCAAGACCCTGGGCCACAAGATGGTCAAGCTGCACCCGATCCACGGTTTCGCCGCGGAGACCAGCTCGGCCACCATCCTGACCCTGGCGGCCCACTTCGGCATGCCGGTCTCGACCACGCACAGCATCTCCACCGCGATCATGGGCGTCGGTTTCGCCAAGAACCCGCGTTCGCTCAAGTTCGGCGTGATCGAGCGCATCGTCTGGGCCTGGATCCTGACCATCCCGGCGGCCGGCGGCTGCGCATACCTGATCCTGAAGCTGTTCGAGCTGTTCGGCTGGACCTGATGCCCGCAGCCCTGGGGTCAGAGCCCTTCCCCCTGAGGAAAGGGATCTGACCCCGACAATCGAAAAAGCCCGCCGGATTCCGGCGGGCTTTTTTCATGGCAGATCATTCTTCGGTATCCAGTGTGTCGACCAAGGTCGACACCCACCAACAGCAGCAGGAACCTCGCCAGCCCTCAGGAAGCCCGCTTTTGCCGTTGATCTTGCCGTTGCAGTCAGCGGGTGCCGGGCCGCAGGCCCGGCCGAACCCCTCAATTCCGTTGGAACAGGGCCTGCACATCCTTGCGGAACGCCGCCTGGCTGTCGGCCCGGCTGTAGAACATGTGCCCGCCCGGATAGCTGCGTACCTGCACCCGGTCCGGATTGCTGCCCATCGTCGGCATCTGGTCCACGGTCAGGATCGATCCCATGAACGGGCACGACAGGTCGTTCCAGCCATGCACGATCAGCACCTGCAGGTGCGGGTCGATCGCCACTGCTTGGCGCAGCTGGGTCACCGCGCCCTGGCGCAGCTCGCCATTGCGGTCCCACAACCGGTTCACGTCGTAGTTCAGCGCCTGGTAGCGCGCATCTACTTTCCAGCCGACCACGCGTGTCACGAAGTCGACCATCGCCGTGGTGGTCGGCGCGATGATGCTGTCCAGCAGCGGATCGTTGGCGCGCTGTTCCGGATCATTCGGGAATGGGTCGAACGCGGTCACGTTGGAGTCGTAGCGGCTGCCCAGCGTGCCCTTGTCGCGGAACACTTCGCGCAGGTAGGCCTGGGTTTCCAGGCGGCCACCGGCACGGCGCACGAACTGCGGGTCCAGTCCGGTCAGCTCGGTCACCCGGCGCAGCATCGCCTCGGTCGCCTGCGGATCGCTGCGGCCCTTCATCAATGCGGTGGCGTAGTCGCCACGGGTGTACTCCACCACCTCACGCATCGCCGCATCGGTCAACCTGCCCTGGCGCTCCAGGTGCGCGGCAGCGATCGACGGCAGCGTCTGCATCCACGCCATCGGCGAGACGTCGGCGTTGTCTTCCAGGGTCGGGCTCAGGTAGGGTGAAACCAGCACCAGGCCGTTCATCGCCACGCCCAGCCGGGTCTGCAGGAAGTGGGTGATGCGCGGGCCACGGTAGCCACCGTAGCTCTCGCCGGTCAGGTACTTGCGCGATGCCATGCGCTGGTTGCGCAGCAGCCAGTCGTAGATCGAGCGCGACAGGTATTCGATGTCGGCAGCAGGGTTGTACAGCTGCTTTTTCGCTTCCTCGTCGCCAATGCGCGCGCGGCTGAAGCCGGTGCCGACCGGATCGATGAACACCAGATCGGTGAAGTCCAGCCAGGTACCCGGGTTGTCGTGCAGGGTCGCCGGCGCCGACGCGCTGTCACCCTTGGAGCCGAAGGTCACCACCTTGGGTCCGATCGCGCCCATGTTGAGGTACACCGACGACGCGCCGGGACCGCCGTTGAGCGCGAAGGTCACCGGCCGGTCCTTGCCCGGCATCGTATAGGCGGTGAACACCACATCGGCGATCACCTTGCCCTTGGCATCGCGCACCGGCAGGGTGCCGACAGTGGCGGTGTAGTCGAGCGTGCGGCCTGCCAGGCGCATGCTCTGGCGGGCCGAGGCATCGGCGGGCAGCGCAGGCGCTTCGGTCTTGTCGTCTTTCGGGTCGGGCTTGGGGTCGGCGTCGGGCGCCGCCAGCACGCTGGCAGGGGCGACGAGCAGGCCGACGCAGAGCGCGGCAGTGTGCAGCAGGGACTTCATGGCACCGGATCCAGCGGAAGGGGATTCCGATGCTAGGCCGGTGGCAGCCCATGCCGTATGTGTCCAAAGGCATGGCGTGGCGTTGCGGCCACGACTGGCCAGATTGGGTCAAGCCGGCAGGGTGGCGGCCGCTTCGTCATCGGCCAGCAGGCCATAGACGGCCGAGTCGGCCAGTTCCCCCTGGATCCGCCAGCGCTGGCGCAGCACGCCTTCGCGATGGAAGCCGAGGCGTTCGAGCACGTGCGCGGATGGCGCATTGCGCGGATCGATCTCGGCTTCCACCCGATGCAGATGCAGGGTGCGGAACAGGTAGGCCAGTACCTGTTGCAGGGCCTCGTGCATGTAGCCCTGTCCCTGCCGATCAGGCGACAGCAGGTAGCCGATCTCGGCGCGCGCTGCATCGCGGTCCACCGCGAACACCACGCAGATGCCCAGCAGCGGGCCCTCCAGCGATTCACGCACCGCCAGCTTCAGCTGGCTGCCGATGGCTTGGGCGGCCAGATCATCGTCGATCTGCGCGCGTGCTTCGGCCTGGCGTGTCCAGGCAGGATGGTTCCACCAGCGCATCACATCGGGGTTGGACTGCAGCGTGAACAGCGCGGCGGCGTCGTCACGGCGGATCGGGCTCAGGACCAGCCGTGCACTGTGCAGCGGCAGGCCGGGGAACAGCAGCGAGTGGCTGGCCAATACGATGGTCCACACGGGTGGACGCGCATTATGGCGCTGCCGGGTTTGCCGATGGGGGCGTAATGCCAAGGGCGCATGAACCGGTAGTGCCGGCCGCTGGCCGGCCGTCGAGGTTGCCGGCCAGCGGCCGGCACTACCGGGCAACCGGGTCAGAGCCGTCTCCTGTCAGGAAACGGATCCGACCCCACGCCGGTATCAGACTTCCAGGGAGGCGAGGTCGCCCTTCGACTCCAGCCAGCCCTTGCGGTCGGAGGCGCGCTTCTTGGCCAGCAGCATGTCCATCAGCGAGCGGGTCTGTTCGCCATCGTCCACGGTCAGCTGCACCAGGCGGCGCGTATCCGGGTGGATGGTCGACTCGCGCAGCTGGTTCGGGTTCATCTCGCCCAGGCCCTTGAAGCGGGTGACGTTGACCGCGCCCTTGATCTTCTCGCGCTCGATCTTGTCCAGCATCGAACGCTTTTCTTCCTCGTCCAGGGCGTAGAACACCTGCTTGCCCACATCGATGCGGAACAGCGGCGGCATCGCCACGAAGACGTGGCCGGCATCGACCAGCGCCGGGAAGTGCTTCAGGAACAGCGCGGTCAGCAGGGTTGCGATGTGCAGGCCGTCGGAGTCCGCGTCGGCCAGGATCACCACCTTGCCGTAGCGCAGGCCGGTGATGTCGTCCTTGCCCGGGTCGCAGCCGATGGCCACGGCCAGGTTGTGCACTTCCTCCGAGGCCAGCACGCTGTTGGACGAGACTTCCCAGGTATTGAGGATCTTGCCGCGCAGCGGCAGGATCGCCTGGAAGTCCTTGTCGCGCGCCTGCTTGGCACTGCCACCTGCCGAGTCACCCTCGACCAGGAACAGCTCGGTGCGGGACAGGTCCTGGCTGATGCAGTCAGCCAGCTTGCCGGGCAGGGCCGGGCCCTGTGTGACCTTCTTGCGGACGACCAGCTTCTCGGTCTTCAGGCGTGCACTGGCGCGCTCGATGGCGATCTGCGCGATCTTCTCGCCCAGTTCCACGTTCTGGTTCAGCAGCAGGCTGAAGGCGTCGTGGGCGGCGCCCTCGACAAAGCCGGCCGCCTGGCGCGAGGACAGGCGTTCCTTGGTCTGGCCGCTGAACTGCGGGTCGGTCATCTTCAGCGACAGCACGAACGACACGCGGTCCCACACGTCCTCCGGGGCCAGCTTGACGCCGCGCGGCAGCAGGTTGCGGAAGTCGCAGAACTCGCGCAGCGCCTCGGTCAGGCCGGTACGCAGGCCGTTGACATGGGTGCCGTGCTGGGCGGTGGGGATCAGGTTGACGTAGCTTTCCTGCACCAGCTCGCCTTCCGGCAGCCACGCCACGGCCCAGTCCACCACCTCGGTGTCCTTCTTGAGGTTGCCGACAAACAGGTCGGCCGGCAGCGATTCGCGCTCGCCCAGTTCCAGCTTCAGGTAATCGCGCAGGCCGTCCTCGTAGTACCAGGTATCGACTTCACCGGTGGCTTCGTCGGTCAGCTTCACGGTCAGGCCCGGGCACAGCACGGCCTTGGCGCGCAGCAGGTGCTTCAGCGCGCGCACCGCGAACTTCGGCGTATCGAAGTACTTCGGGTCCGGCCAGAAGCGCACGCGGGTACCGGTGTTCTTCTTGCCGACGCTGCCGACCACTTCCAGCGGCGTGGCGCGGTCGCCGTTGCGGAAGGTGATGCGATGCTCGGCGCCTTCGCGCTTGATGTGCACCTCCACCAGGGTCGACAGCGCGTTGACCACGCTGACGCCGACGCCGTGCAGGCCGCCGGAGAAGGTGTAGTTGTTGTTGCTGAACTTGCCGCCGGCATGCAGGCGGGTGAGGATCAGCTCGACGCCGGGGATCTTCTCTTCCGGATGGATGTCCACCGGCATGCCGCGGCCGTCATCGCTGACCTCCACGCTGCCGTCCTTGTACAGGGTGATCTCGATCGAGCGGGCGTGGCCGGCGAGGGCCTCGTCCACCGAGTTGTCGATCACTTCCTGCGCCAGGTGGTTCGGGCGCGCGGTGTCGGTGTACATGCCGGGACGGCGCTTGACCGGGTCAAGGCCGGACAGGACTTCAATATCGGCGGCGTTATAGCGGGCGTTCATCTATGTTCTAAAGCGCGGAGCGACGCGCAAGTGTGCGGTCTGGACGGCGATTTTGCACGCCTGCGGTTCAGCCTCGATGGCGGGGAGGGGGTAAAATGACAGCCGCTGGATTCTGAACGCCGGCGCCCGCACATCCCAGCCATACCGCGAGGAGGACTCCATGAAGAAGTTGCTGACCATTGCGATCCTGGCCGCTGCCGCCGTTGCAGTGCCGCTGGTGGTGGCGCAGAACGCCGGCCAGCCGGCCCCGCAGCAGGGTGACCAGGCCGACAAGGCGCAGGCCGAGGCCGACGCCAAGGCCAAGCGCCGTGCCCAGGCCAATGCCGAAATGAAGGCGCAGGGCCAGCCGGCCCCGCAGCAGGAAGAGGAAGAGGAAGCGCGCAAGAAGCGCTGATCCCGCAGCCTGCCAGACGCCCTTGCGACAAGGGCTGCGCTCCGGAACGCCCCGCCCAGCGGGGCGTTTCTTTTGAGGAACGTGGCGTCTGCCCCTTGGGTTGGCGGCCATCAATCTGTAAACTATGGCTTTCCGGGAGTAAGTGCGTGTCCACCCTTTGCGAATGGGCTGGCACGGCCAAGCGTGGCCGCCAGCAATGCGGGTCGCAGGTGACGGTCGATGTGGCCGGCACGGCCGCCCCGACCTCGCACGGTGGTCCCGGTCCGGCGCCTGCCGCGCGGATCCGCACCTCCCTCGCTGTTCCAGCGAACCGGAAAACCCCCTCTGAGCACCATGCCCGCCCTCCGGCGGCGCGTGGCGCTGCCGTTTTCCATTTCCAGACAGGATGCTTGCAGCCATGACTCCCTTGATTTTCGTAACCGGCGGCGTGGTGTCCTCGCTCGGCAAAGGCATTGCCGCCGCGTCGCTGGCCGCCATTCTCGAAGCCCGTGGCCTGAAGGTCACGATGATGAAGCTCGACCCGTACATCAACGTGGACCCGGGCACGATGAGTCCGTTCCAGCACGGCGAGGTCTATGTCACCGACGACGGTGCCGAGACCGACCTCGACCTGGGCCACTATGAGCGCTTCGTGCGTACCCGCCTGAGCCGCAAGAACTCGGTCACCACCGGTCGCATCTACGAGAACGTGATCCGCAAGGAGCGTCGTGGTGATTACCTCGGCGCGACCGTGCAGGTCATTCCGCACATCACCGACGAGATCCGCCGCTGCATCGATGAGGCCACCGAGGGCTACGACGTCGCGCTGGTCGAGATCGGCGGTACCGTCGGCGACATCGAGTCGCTGCCGTTCCTGGAAGCGATCCGCCAGGTGCGCACCGAGCGCGGCCCGGAGAAGGCGCTGTTCATGCACCTCACCCTGGTGCCGTACATCGGCGCCGCGGGTGAGCTGAAGACCAAGCCGACCCAGCATTCGGTGAAGGAACTGCGCTCGATCGGCATCCAGCCGGACGTGCTGCTGTGCCGCTCCGAACAGACCGTGCCGGATTCGGAGCGCCGCAAGATCGCCCAGTTCACCAACGTCTCCGAGCGCGCGGTGATCAGCGTGCCGGACGTCGACGTGCTGTATCGCATTCCGTCGGGCCTGCACGCGCAGGGCCTGGACGAGATCGTGGTCAACCAGCTGAAGCTGGCTGACAAGGCCGGTCCGGTCGATCTGTCGATGTGGGAGGACGCAGTCGATGCGACCCTGCATCCGCTGGATGAAGTCACCATCGCCGTGGTCGGCAAGTACGTGGATCACCAGGATGCCTACAAGTCGGTCGGCGAAGCACTGAAGCACGGCGGCCTGCGCCAGCGCACCAAGGTCAACCTGAAGTGGCTGGAAGCACAGGATCTGGAAGGCACCGACATGGCCGCACTGGCCGATGTCGACGGCATCCTGGTGCCGGGCGGCTTCGGTGACCGTGGTTTCGAAGGCAAGGTGCTGACCTCGAAGTTCGCCCGCGAGCAGCACGTGCCGTACTTCGGCATCTGCTACGGCATGCAGGCGGCCGTCGTCGATTACGCGCGCAACGTGGTCGGCCTGGAAGGCGCCAACAGTACCGAGAACGACCGCCAGTCGCCGAACCCGGTGATCGGCCTGATCACCGAATGGCGCACCGCCAGCGGCGATGTCGAGAAGCGTGACGACAAGAGCGATCTTGGCGGCACCATGCGCCTCGGCCTGCAGGAGCAGCGCCTGAAGCCGGGCACGCTGGCCCGCGAGCTGTACGGCAAGGACGTGGTCGCCGAGCGCCATCGCCACCGCTACGAGTTCAACAACCGCTACCGCACCCAGCTGGAAGATGCGGGGCTGGTGATCGCTGGCAAGTCGATGGATGACACGCTGGTGGAAGTGGTCGAATTGCCGCGCGATACCCATCCGTGGTTCCTGGCCTGCCAGGCGCACCCGGAATTCCTGTCCACGCCGCGTGACGGCCATCCGCTGTTCATCGGTTTCATCCGTGCCGCGCGCGAGCGCAAGGCGGGCGGCAAGCTGCTTTCCGAAGCGCGCGCCTGACTTGTGAATGGGGGCTTCGGCCCCCATCCTGCATGCTTAAACCCCCAGCGCACCGGCCCGGCCGGTGCCGCGGACAACAAGGAAACGCCATGAAACTGTGTGGATTCGAGGTCGGGCTGGACCAGCCCCTGTTCCTGATCGCCGGACCCTGCGTGATCGAGTCGATGCAGCTGCAGCTCGATACCGCCGGCAAGCTGAAGGAAATCACCGACAAGCTCGGCGTCAACTTCATCTTCAAGTCCAGCTTCGACAAGGCCAACCGCACCTCGGGCACCGCGTTCCGCGGCCCGGGCATGGAAGAGGGCCTGAAGGTCCTGGGCGAGGTCAGGAAGCAGATCGGCGTGCCGGTGCTGACCGACGTCCACGAATACACCCCGATGGACGAAGTGGCCTCGGTGGTGGATGTGCTGCAGACCCCGGCGTTCCTGGTTCGCCAGACCGACTTCATCCGCAAGGTGTGCTCGGCCGGCAAGCCGGTCAACATCAAGAAGGGCCAGTTCCTGGCGCCGTGGGACATGAAGCCGGTCGTGGAGAAGGCCAAGGCCACCGGCAACGAGCAGATCATGGTCTGCGAGCGCGGTGCCAGCTTCGGCTACAACAACCTGGTCAGCGACATGCGCTCGCTGGCGGTGATGCGCGATACCGGTTGCCCGGTGGTGTTCGATGCCACCCATTCGGTGCAGCTGCCGGGCGGGCAGGGCACCAGTTCCGGTGGCCAGCGCGAGCACGTGCCGGTGCTGGCGCGCGCTGCAGTGGCAGTGGGCATCTCCGGCCTGTTCGCCGAGACCCATCCGGATCCGTCCAAGGCCCTGTCCGATGGCCCCAATGCGTGGCCGCTGGACCAGATGGAAGCACTGCTCGAGACCCTGATGGAGCTCGACGCGGTCACCAAGAAGCACGGCTTCTCGCGCTTTGCGTGAGCCGTGACCCGTGGCTGGCGCTGGAAAGCCAGCGTCAGCGCCGGCACTGGAGGCAGTGGCCGTGGGGCCTGATCGCGCTGGGCCTGGCCGTGCTGTTCACCGCGGGCATGTTCGGGCTGGTGCTGATCGGCGCCGCGTCCGTGCGCCCGCCGGGCGATGGTGGCAGCGGCTTCAACCTGCGCGCCTGCTTCATCGCGCTGCTGATCGGGGAGTTGGTGGCGGCCGTGGGCTGCATCGCTGCCGCCGGACTGGCGTGGCGCCTGAACCGTGGCAAGGTGGCGGCCGGCCTGGCGATCATCCTGCTCTCGCTGTGGCTCGGCGCCCTGTTCTACGGGCTGCTCTGATGAATGCGACCCTGGCAAGGCGTGATCGGCCCGGGGTCTGATCGCGCTGGCGCTGGCGGCGCGTTGCTGGGCCAGTCTGGCTGACGGCGCCCGCGCCATTTGGCAAGTGGCGGGCAGCCGGGGATAATCACGCGGCATTCGTTTTGTCGCCCCCTCTCCAGACAGGTAACCGGCCCGACCATGAGTACGATCCGCAGCATCCACGCCCGTGAAATCCTCGACAGCCGTGGCAACCCCACGCTGGAAGCCGAAGTCATCCTGGAGGACGGTTCGTTCGGTCGCGCCGCGGTTCCCTCCGGCGCCTCGACCGGCACCAAGGAAGCGGTCGAGCTGCGTGACGGCGACAAGACCCGTTACCTGGGCAAGGGCGTGCGCAAGGCCGTCGACAACGTCAACACCACGATTGCCGCCGCGCTGAAGGGCTTCGAAGCCACCGACCAGGCCGGCCTCGACCGTCGCCTGATCGATCTGGACGGCACCGAGAACAAGGGTCGGCTGGGCGCCAACGCACTGCTGGGTGTTTCGATGGCCGCCGCGCACGCCGCTGCCGCGTCGAACAAGCAGGCGCTGTGGCAGTACCTGGCGGCCAAGACCGGGGTGACCCCGTCGCTGCCGGTGCCGATGATGAACATCATCAACGGCGGCGCGCATGCCGACAACAACGTCGACTTCCAGGAGTTCATGGTGCTGCCGGTCGGCTTCACCTCGTTCTCCGAAGCGCTGCGTGCCGGTACCGAAATCTTCCATTCGCTGAAGTCGGTGCTGAAGGGCCACGGCCTGAGCACGGCGGTGGGCGACGAGGGCGGTTTCGCGCCGGACTTCCGCAGCAACGTCGAAGCACTCGACACCATCCTCGAAGCGATCGGCAAGGCCGGCTACACCGCCGGTGAAGACGTGCTGCTGGGCCTCGACGTGGCCTCCAGCGAGTTCTTCGAGAACGGCAAGTACAACCTGGTCGGCGAGAACAAGCGCCTGACCTCCGAGCAGTTCGTCGACTTCCTCGCCGACTGGGCCGCGCAGTACCCGATCATCACGATCGAAGATGGCCTGGCCGAGAATGACTGGGCCGGCTGGAAGCTGCTGACCGAGCGCATCGGCAAGAAGGTGCAGCTGGTCGGTGACGACCTGTTCGTGACCAACCCGAAGATCTTCCAGGAAGGCATCGATTCGGGCACCGCCAACGCGATCCTGATCAAGGTCAACCAGATCGGCACGCTCAGCGAAACCCTGGAAGCGATCGCCATGGCCGACCGCGCCGGCTATGCCGCCGTGGTCTCGCACCGCTCGGGCGAAACCGAAGACACCACCATCGCCGACATCGCCGTGGCCACCACCGCCACCCAGATCAAGACCGGTTCGCTGTGCCGCAGTGATCGCGTGGCCAAGTACAACCAGCTGCTGCGCATCGAGGAAGCCCTCGGCGCCGGCGCGCGTTACGCCGGTCGTGACGCGTTCGTTTCGCTGAAGCGCTGAGCCGATGCGCGACTGGCGCTGGATGCTGCTGGTGCTGGCCCTGTTGCTGGGCTGGCTGCAGTACCGCTTCTGGTTCGGTCCGGGCAATTCGGGCGAAGTGATGATGCTCGAAGCCCAGGTCGCCAACCAGGAGCGGGACAATGAGGGCCTGCAGCAGCGCAACGACGCGCTGGCTGCCGAAGTGAAGGACCTCAAGGAAGGCCAGTCCGCCATCGAGGAGCGCGCGCGCAGCGAGCTGGGCATGATCAAGCCCGGCGAGAAGTTCTACCGCGTGGTCGAGGATGCGCCGGTCGCTCCGGCGCAGCCTGCTACAGGGGCCAACGCGCCGGCGGGCGAACACCCGGCGGATGTGCCATGAGCGCGGCGATCTGGGTGGTGGTTCCGGCCGCAGGCCGCGGCACCCGCTTCGGCGCGCCGCTGCCCAAGCAGTACCTGCAGGCGGGCGGGCAGATCCTGCTTGCCCATACCCTGGACGCCCTGCTGGCGCACCCGGCCGTGGCCGGGGCAATGGTGGTGATCGGCCAGGACGATGCGGACTGGCCCGGCTGGAATGAGTGGGCCGGCAAGCCGGTACGGACCTGCATCGGTGGCGCAACCCGTGCCGCCTCGGTGCTGGCCGGGCTGCAGGCGCTGCCGGATTCGGTGCGCGCCGATGAGTTCGTGCTGGTCCATGATGCGGCCCGGCCCAACCTGTCGCTGGCCGACCTTGGCCGCCTGCTTGAAGTCGGTCGTGCCGACCCGGTCGGGGCGATCCTGGCCGCACCGGTGCGCGACACCCTCAAGCGCGCCGGCGACGACGGTGGCATCGATGGCACCGAGCCGCGCGAGCGCCTGTGGCGTGCATTGACGCCGCAGCTGTTCCGCCGCCACCAGCTCAGCCGCGCGCTGTCCGAAGCCGCTGCCGCCGGTGTCGAAGTCACCGACGAGGCCATGGCCATGGAGCGCCAGGGCCAGCGCCCGCTGCTGGTGGAAGGCAGCGAGGACAACTTCAAGGTCACCACTCCGGCCGATCTCGACCGGTTCGAATTCGTACTTTCCCGCCGCGCCGGCTGACCGCCCGCGCGGCCCTGCTGCAAGGGTTGCATCCATGAGCACCGCACCGTTCCCGCCCGTCCGCATCGGCCAGGGCTACGACGTCCATGCCTTCGGTGAGGGCGATCACATCATGCTCGGTGGGGTGAACGTGCCGCACAGCTGCGGCGTGCTCGCGCACAGCGACGGCGACGTGATCCTGCATGCCCTGTGCGACGCGATGCTCGGTGCGCTGGCGCTGGGTGACATCGGCCAGCACTTCCCGCCGAGTGACGACCGCTGGAAGGGGGCCGACAGCAGTGACTTCGTGCGCCACTGCGACGGCCTGCTGCGCGAGCGGGGCTGGCGCGTCGGCAACACCGACATCACCGTGATCTGCGAGCGTCCGAAGGTCGGCCCGCATGCACTGGCCATGCGCGAGCGCATCGGCGGCCTGCTGCAGCTGCCGCTGGATGCGGTCAGCGTCAAGGCCACCACGTCGGAGAAGCTCGGTTTCACCGGCCGTGGCGAAGGCATCGCCGCACAGGCGGTCGTGTTGCTGGTGGCGGCATGATCCCGCTGCCGTTGGCATTTGGTGCGCCGTTGCTGTCGGCTCGAATCCGCACCACGCCGGAGGATTTCCAGGTGGACGAGTTGCCGGCGTTCGAGGCCACCGGCGAAGGCGAGCACCTGCTGCTGCACATCCGCAAGCGCGGTGCCAACACCGTGCATGTGGCCAAGCGGCTGGCCACGTGGGCGGGCCTGCCGGAGATGGCAGTGAGCTATGCCGGCATGAAGGATCGCAACGCGGTCACCACCCAGCGTTTCAGCGTGCACCTGCCCAAGCGCATCGCACCGGACCTGGCCGGTTTGGCCAGCGACGAGATCGAGGTGCTCGACGCGACCTGGCACAACCGCAAGCTGCAGCGCGGCGCACTGGCCGGCAACCGCTTCAGGCTGGTGCTGCGCGAAGTGCGGGGTGATGCCGCCGCAATCAGCGAACGCCTGCAGCAGATTGCCGAACGCGGCCTGCCGAACTGGTTCGGCGAACAGCGCTTCGGGCGCGATGGCGGCAACGTGCCAGCGGCACTGGCGATGTTCGGTGGTCGCCGCATGCGCAAGGACCAGCGTTCGCTGTTGCTGTCGGCTGCCCGTTCGGCGCTGTTCAACCGCGTGCTCGCCGCGCGCGTGGAGCAGGGCAACTGGGATCAGCCGCTGCAGGGTGAAGTGTGGATGCTCGACGGCAGCCGCAGCGTGTTCGGTCCCGAGCCGTACACCGATGTACTGGCCGAGCGCCTGGCGCGTTTCGACATCCATCCCAGCGCGCCGTTGTGGGGCGAAGGCGAGCTGCGCAGCGCCGATGCCGCACGCGCGCTGGAGCTGGCCGCGCTGGACGACGACGAATCGAAGGCGCTGCGGGCCGGCCTGGAAGAGGCGCGGTTGAAGCAGGAACGGCGCGCGCTGCGCCTGCGCCCGGCATTGCTGCAGCATCAGTGGCTGACCAATGATGTACTGGAACTCTCGTTCGCGCTGCCGCCGGGCTGCTACGCCACCGCCGTACTGCACGAACTCGGCCCCGTCGAAGACGCCTCGCAGGCCTGAGCAGGGCGCGCGGTAGAGTCGACTGTCAGTCGACTTGCGCGCGCAGCGCGAGGTATTCGCTTGCCGCTGGAAGAGCAGTCGACTGACAGTCGACTCTACCTGGACACACGGCGACCCCTTTTTTCAGCGCCGTGCCAGCAGCACCAGTACCGCGCCGGTCCCGCCTTGGCCGGTCGGCGCCGAATGGAACGCCAGCACGTCGTTGCGCAGCCGCAGCAGGCGGTCAACCAGGTTCTTCAGCACCGGCGCGCCGCCGTCGGACTGCAGTCCCTTCCCATGGATGATGCGCACGCACCCATACTCATGGGCATGCGCTTCCAGCAAGAACTGGCGCAGCAGGGCTTCGGCCTGCGCGGCGGTGGCACCGTGCAGGTCCAGCTCGTCCTGCACCGAGTACTGGCCGCGCTTGAGGCGCTGGAACAGGCGCGGCGGCAGGTTGTCGCGGCGATAGCTGGCCACGTCGCCAGCTTCCAGCGGAGTACTGTCGCGCAGCAGCCGGGCGAACTCGCCGGCTGCCTCGGCCTCGTCACGTTCGGCCATCCGCGCGCGTGGTTTCGGCCGGGGCGCGGCAGGCGCCGGCTCGGCATCCTTGCGCAGCGGCGTCACTGCGCCGATGGCCGCACGGAACAGCGCGGCGGGATCTTCGTCTTCAGGGTGCGACATGCGCACAGGGTAAACCGCCGGCGCAGGTCTGCCTATGACGGTTCGATGTCGGTCGTGACCGCCGGCAGGGTAGGACCGGCGGCCCGCATGCGGCACAATAGACGATGCCCTTGCAGGGTCGACGGCTTCCGCAGGGGAGCGCGACGGTCCCGCCCACACTGCACGGTGACGGAATCGAATTCTTGGAAAATCAAGCGGTTAAATCGAAGATGCGAATCCTGGTCAGCAATGACGATGGCGTCGACGCCGCAGGCATCCGGATGCTTGCCTCGGTGCTGCGCGAGGCTGGACACGAAGTCACGGTGGTCGCGCCCGACCGCGACCGCTCCGGTGCCAGCAATTCGCTGACCCTGGACCTGCCGATCCGGCTCAAGCGCATCGACCATTACACCGTTTCGGTGGCAGGTACACCCACCGACTGCGTGCATCTGGCGTTGACCGGCCTGCTTGAGTTCGAGCCCGACATTGTCGTGTCCGGCATCAACAATGTCGCCAATCTCGGCGACGACGTGATCTATTCCGGCACCGTCTCGGCAGCGATGGAAGGTCGCTTCCTTGGACTGCCCGCCGTGGCGGTGTCGCTGGTCAGCCGCAACCACGATCCGAAGCACTACGAAACCGCGGCGCGCGCGGCGGTGGAGATCGTCACCCGGCTCAAGGCCGATCCGCTGCCGGCCGACACCATCCTCAATGTCAACGTGCCGGACCTGCCGTGGAGCGAGGTCAAGGGCTTCGAGGTCACCCGTCTCGGCAACCGGCACCGCGCCGAGGGCTGCATCGCGCAGAAGGATCCGCGCGGCAACGAGGTGTACTGGATCGGCCCGGCCGGCCGCGAGCAGGACTCCGGCCCCGGTACCGACTTCCACGCCGTGCGCACCGGCCATATCTCGATCACGCCGATCCAGGTGGACCTGACCCGCTACCAGGCCCTGGAAAAGGTGGCCAGCTGGGTCGGCGGCCTCAGCGCCGCGCTGGACCAGCCGGCATGAGTCCGCGCCTGCGACTGCAGCCGGAGGCCGTGGGTATCGGCATGACCTCGCAGCGCGTGCGTGACCGCCTGGTCGACCGCCTGCGCGAGGCCGGCATCGCCGACGAGTCCACCTTGAATGCGATCCGCGTGGTGCCGCGCCATCTGTTCATTGATGAAGCGCTGGCGTCGCGTGCCTATGAGGACACCGCGCTGCCGATCGGCCACGGGCAGACGATCTCGCAGCCCTGGGTGGTTGCGCGGATGACCGAGGCGGTCCTCCAGGTCGCGCCGAAGCGGGTGCTGGAAGTCGGCACCGGTTCCGGCTACCAGGCCGCCATCCTCGGCGCGCTGGGCCTGGAGGTCTACACCGTGGAACGGATCGGCGACCTGCTGCGCCAGGCGCGCAAGCGCTTCCGTGCGTTGGGCATGAACATCCGCACCAAGCATGACGACGGCCGCGCTGGCTGGGCCGAGCACGGTCCGTTCGATGCCATCGTGGTCACTGCCGCGGCGCCGGCGCTGGTCGACGAACTGGTCGGGCAGCTGGCCGAAGGCGGGCGTCTGGTCGCACCGGTCGGTGGCCCGGGCGGGCAGTCGCTGGTGCAGCTGGACCGCAGACCCGATGGCAGCATCGAACAACGCGTGCTGGCGCCGGTCACGTTCGTGCCGCTGCTGTCTGGCATGCTCGACTAATCCACGGAGCAGGGTTGCATGAAGATTTTCGGGCCGCTGTACGAGCGGGCGATGAAGTGGGCGGCGCACGAACGCGCGCCGACCTACCTGACGGTGTTGAGCTTCTTCGAAGCCATCATCTTCCCGGTGATGCCGGAGGTGATGCTGGCGCCGATGTGCGTGGCCCAGCCCAAGCGGGGCTGGTGGTTCGCCACCCTCAGCCTGGCGGGCTCTATGGTCGGCGCACTGGTCGGCTACGCGCTGGGGCATTACGCCTTCGAGGCGATCAAGCCACTGTTCGAAGCGCTGGGCATGTTGCCTGCGATCGAACAGGGCATTACCACCGTGCAGGCGAAGATGGCCGAATCGCCGTGGGCGGTGTTCACCTTCCTGGTGCTGGGCGGCTTCATGCCGATCCCGATGAAGGTCTTCACGTGGGCATCGGGTATCGTCGGCGTACCGATGCCGCAGTATCTGTTGAGCATGCTGATCGGTCGCGGCAAGCGCGTGTTCGTGCTGGCTGCGGTGATCCGTATCGGTGGTGCGCGTGCCGAAGCGGCATTGCGTCGCTGGATTGAACCGCTGGGCTGGATCGCCACCGCGCTGGTGGTGGTGCTGATCGCCTGGCTTGTATGGAGGTCGAAGTTCGCATGAGTCCTGATCGTCTGAGCAAGGGAGTGCGCATCGGCGCGCTGGCGTTGCTGGTTTCCACCCTGGCCGCCTGCGGCACCGCCACCGTGGTCCGCCCGGGCGGCGGCAGTGCCGGTGGTGCGGTGACCACGCCGAAGACCTCGGTGCCCAAGCCCGGGCAGACCGTGGTGGTGCGCAAAGGCGACACCATCTATGCGCTGGCCCGCATCCATGACATCACGCCGGCCGACCTGATCGCGTGGAACAGCCTGGACAATCCTTCGACCATCTACCCGGGCCAGGTGATCCGCCTGTATCCGCCGGGTGCGGGCGGTGGTCGTGCGCCGACCACGGTGGTCACTGCGCCGCGCCCGGGTGGCAGCAGCGCTGGCAGTACTGCGCCGACCCCGGCACCGGCCGGTCCGGTGAAGAGCAATATCGCCTGGCGCTGGCCGGCCGATGGCGCCATCGTCGGCCGCTACGTTGCCGGCGATGCGACCAAGCAGGGCGTGGACATCGCCGGTACCAGCGGCCAGCCGGTCAAGGCCGCCGCCAACGGTGTGGTGGTGTACTCCGGCGCCGGCCTGGTCGGCTACGGTGAGCTGATCATCATCAAGCACAGCGACCAGTGGCTGTCGGCCTATGGCCACAACCGCAAGCGCCTGGTGAACGAAGGGCAGAGCGTGAAGGCAGGCGAGCAGATCGCCGAGATGGGCCGCACCGGCGCGAACCGCGACATGGTCCACTTCGAGATCCGCTACAACGGCAAGCCGGTCGACCCGCAGCAGTACCTCCCGGCGCGTTGATCGCGGGTTCGCCATCTGGGCGGATCCCCGGCCCGGCGCAGCGCGCCGGGCGTTCACTGACGGCACGGCCCATGGGCCGCAAGCGCCGTCAGCTCACCCGCTACAACGGCAAGCCGGTCGACCCGCAGCAATACCTCCCGGTGCGTTGATCGCCGGATGCGCAAGCGCCGGGCCACGCCCGGCGTCCTCGCCTGGTGGCGTCGGGCCGGGCGAGGCGCGCGTTTGAGAGACGTATCTCAATCTTCCCGATGGGCGCGGAACGCGGCATGCTGCTGCGCACCCAGCCAACCCGGTGCCGTATGAGCCGCTTCGCCGTCTTCCTGCCGCTGTTCATCGTCGCGCCGCTGTCCGCCGCCAGCACCGATCCGCGCGAGGTGGTTATCCGCCTGTACGCTGTCGTCCAGGCGCCAGCGTCGGACGACGCGGCCATTGCGCCGCTGCTGGGCGATGCCCTGCGCTCAGCGGTCGAGGCGCAGCGCGCTTACGAGCGGGCATGTACCACACTGGCTGCGCCTGACGAGAAGCCGCACATGCTCGACCAGAGTCCCTACCTGATGGCGCCGGATCGACCGCAGACGGTGAGCGTGGGAATGCCCGGATCCACCGGCAACGCCACGTGGGTCCCGGTCGATCTGGCGGTGGGTGACTATCGCTGGACCGACCGGGTCCTGCTGCAGCGGCAGGGCCAGGACTGGCAGGTCATGGAGATCCGCTGGGGGCAGGGCGGCAACCTGATCGGTCGGCTGCAGGCGTTCTCCGCGTTCCGCTGCACGCCTTCGCGCAGCTAGCGCCGGGCGGCACCCGGCGCCTCGAATTCAGCCTTCCAGGATGAAGGCGGCGGCGACCTTGCGGCCTTCGCCGGCCAGGATGTTGAAGGTGCGCGCGGCGGCCGGATTGTTCATCACCTCCAGGCCGATGCCACGCGACAGGCAGGCGGCCATCACCACCGCAGGCGGGAACACCTGACGGTCACCCGTGCCCAGCACGATCAGCGCCGGGTTCAGCGCCAGGATCGGCTCCAGGTCCGCCAGCTGCAGCGCGGCGGCACTTGCCACCGGCCAGTGCGTGACCAGTTGGTCCGGGGTGAGGAAGAAACTGCCGCCCAGCACCTGGTCATTCACCTTGGCCGAGCGGCCATCGGCGGCGCGCAGGCTGTAGGCGTAATCCGGCGGTTCGTGGTTCAGCTGCATGACGGTGGGACGATCAGCCGCGCGGCAGCACGATCTGACGCTGTTCCTTGCTCGGGCGGTACAGCACCGCGACGTGGCCGATGCGCTGCACCAGTGCGCTCCCGGTGGCTTCGACGATCTCGCCGATCATCGCGTCACGGGCGTCGCGATCCTCTGCGGCGACCTTCACCTTGACCAGTTCGTGGCGCTCCAGCACTTCGTTCAGCTCCGCGATGAAGGCCGGGGTCACACCCTTGCCGCCGGTCTGCAGCAGGGCCTTCAGGTCGTGGGCTTGGCCGCGCAGGAAACGGGTCTGGGAGGCGGTCAGGGCGATGGACATGCAGGAAAACACGGTTGAATGGGGCGATCAGGGTATCATGAGGACCCCATCAGCCCCTATTTTCAATGGCTACCCGCAGCAAAAGCAGCCAGCGCTGGCTCAAGGAACACTTCTCCGACCCCTTCGTGAAGAAGGCGCAGGCCGAGGGCATGCGCTCGCGCGCCGCCTACAAGCTCGAGGAGCTGCTCGAACGTGACCGCCTGCTGAAGCCGCACATGGTGGTGGTCGACCTTGGCGCGGCCCCCGGCGGCTGGTCTCAGCAGGTTCGGAGACAGATCGGCGACACCGGTCGCGTGCTGGCGCTGGACATCCTGGACATGCCGCCGCTGGCCGGCGTGGAGTTCCTTCATGGTGACTTCAGGGAAGAAGCCGTCCTATCACAGTTTGAAGCCATGCTCGGGGACCAGCCGGTAGACCTTGTGCTGTCGGACATGGCCCCCAATAAGAGTGGTGTGGGCGCGGTCGACCAGCCGCGGATGATGCACCTGGCGGAGCTGGCCCTGGATTTTGCCGACAACCACCTCAAGACCGGTGGGGCATTCCTGATCAAGCTGTTCCAGGGTGAGGGCTTTGACGACTACGTGCGCGACATGCGCCGCCGGTACGAAAAGGTCTCCATCCGCAAGCCGGAAGCCTCGCGCAAGCGCTCCCCCGAGGTGTATGCCTTGGGTCAGGGAAAACGCGCCCACATGAAGTAAGCTCGCACTGTACGCAAGTTCGACCCCCACGCAACGCCAGCACTGAGAGGAACACCGGAGCCAATGAGGATGAACGACTTGACCAAGAACCTCCTGCTATGGGTGGTCGTCGCCGTCGTGCTGATGGTGGTCTTCCAGAGCTTCTCGCCCAAGACCTCGGGGGCGGGCGCGCAGGGTGCGTCCTACTCGCAGTTCCTGGACCAGGTGGACAGTGGCAACGTGCAGAAGGTCGCCTTCGGCGGCGACATGCGCGGCGGCACCAGCCAGCTGACCTACACCACCCGCGGTGGGCAGTCGTCCACCATCACCGCGCCGTTCGATCGGGACCTGATCAACGTGCTGCGTACCAAGAACGTGGAAATCGTGCAGGAGGAGCCGTCCAGCGGCATTTCCCTCGGCGCGATCCTGATGAATTTCCTGCCGGTCATCCTGATCATCGGCTTCTGGTTGTTCATCATGCGCCAGATGCAGGGCGGCGGTGGCGGTGCCAAGGGCGCGATGTCCTTCGGCAAGTCGCGCGCCAAGCTGCAGGGCGAGGACCAGATCAAGGTCACCTTCGCCGACGTCGCCGGCTGCGACGAGGCCAAGGAAGAAGTGGGCGAGCTGGTCGACTTCCTGCGCGACCCGTCGAAGTTCACCAAGCTGGGCGGCAAGATTCCGCGCGGCGTGCTGATGGTCGGCCCGCCGGGTACCGGCAAGACGCTGCTGGCCAAGGCCATTGCCGGCGAAGCCAAGGTGCCGTTCTTCTCGATCTCCGGTTCGGACTTCGTGGAAATGTTCGTCGGCGTCGGCGCCAGCCGCGTGCGCGACATGTTCGAGCAGGCCAAGAAGCATGCCCCGTGCATCATCTTCATCGACGAAATCGACGCCGTCGGTCGCCATCGTGGCGCCGGCCTGGGCGGTGGCCATGACGAGCGCGAGCAGACCCTGAACCAGCTGCTGGTCGAAATGGACGGTTTCGAGGGCGGTGAAGGCGTGATCGTGATTGCCGCGACCAACCGTCCGGACGTGCTGGACCCGGCGCTGCTGCGCCCGGGCCGTTTCGACCGCCAGGTCGTGGTCGGCCTGCCGGACGTGAAGGGCCGCGAGCACATCCTGAAGGTCCACATGCGCAAGCTGCCGCTGGCCGACGACGTCGAGCCGATGGTGATCGCGCGGGGTACTCCGGGCTTCTCCGGCGCCGACCTGGCCAACCTCTGCAACGAGGCGGCCCTGTTCGCCGCGCGCGGCAACGAGAAGGAAGTCCGCATGGACCACTTCGACCGTGCCCGCGACAAGATCCTGATGGGTGCCGAGCGCCGCTCGATGGCCATGAGCGAGGACGAGAAGACCCTGACCGCGTACCACGAAGCGGGTCACGCCATCGTCGGCCGCCTGGTGCCCGAGCACGATCCGGTCTACAAGGTCACCATCATTCCGCGCGGCCGTGCGCTGGGCGTGACGATGTACCTGCCGGAAGGCGACAAGTACTCGATGAACCGCGTGGCGATCCAGTCGCAGCTGTGCTCCCTGTACGGCGGCCGTGTCGCCGAAGAGCTGATCTTCGGCGAGGACAAGGTCACTACCGGTGCCTCCAACGACATCGAGCGCGCCACCAAGATGGCCCGCAACATGGTCACCAAGTGGGGCCTGTCGGAGCAGCTCGGCCCGATCGCCTATGGCGAA
Source organism: Stenotrophomonas sp. YJH_SMC_10 (assembly GCF_059371555.1). Taxonomy (NCBI): domain Bacteria; kingdom Pseudomonadati; phylum Pseudomonadota; class Gammaproteobacteria; order Lysobacterales; family Lysobacteraceae; genus Stenotrophomonas; species Stenotrophomonas sp. YJH_SMC_10. The sequence continues at coordinate 50,334 of NZ_JCAFUS010000010.1, forward strand.
GAGGATGACGAGGTGTTCCTGGGCCGTTCGGTCACCCAGCACAAGAGCGTGTCCAACGACACGGCGCGCCGGATCGACGAGGAAGTGCGCAACATCCTCGACAAGGCCTATGCCCGCACCACCCAGCTGCTGACCGAGAACATCGACAAGCTGCATGCGATGTCGCAGCTGCTGCTGCAGTACGAGACCATCGACGCACCGCAGATCGACGCCATCATGGAAGGCCGCGATCCGCCGCCGCCGGCGGGCTGGAGCAAGTCGAACAAGGATGGTGGCAACGACAAGGGCGGCGACGCCCGCCCGCTGCCGCCGATCGCAGGCCCGGCCGAATCGCATTGACGGCCCGCTGCACGTAACACCAGACGAGGCCGGGGCAACCCGGCCTTGTCGTTTCGGGGCCTTCGGCCCCTCCCGAACCGAACTGATGCTGGAGCCTGCATGTCCGCCGCGAAGCCCGAACCGATTTCCCACACCGCCGAAATGATCATTGCCACCGTGGTCGGCGTGGGCGTAGGGCTGGGCGCCGACAACCTGCTGCTGGGCTGCGTGGTGGGCATCGCCGTCGGCGTCGTGCTGAGCATCGCCAGGACCCTGTACGTGGATCGCCGGCGCCGGCGGCGTTGACGGCGCCGCGGCAGGGCGCGTTCCCGTCAGCACCGTTGCGCGGTGGGCGGTGATTCCCGCCGCGTGCGCATGATCTCCACCGCGCAACACGACCGCCCCCTGCACGGGTTGGGCCTTGCACGACAGCCCGTTCGCGCGTCACGATGCGCGGCCACGGCCGCCATAGGGGGAGGCCGGGATTACAGGGGAACACCATGAAACTGCTGCTTCCGCTGGCCCTCGCAGGGCTGGCAACCATCGCCGTACCCGCCGCTGCCGCAGACATCCGCACCGCACAGCCGGTTCCTTTCGCGGACTCGGCGATCATCGCCGACGCCATCAGGAACGAGTGCAGCATCGGCACCACGCTGGCGCAGTCGCTGTCCACCCATGCCACCCGTCACGGCAATACCGTCGTGCCCGGCCCGGTGGGTGCCGAGAGCGGCAACGGACGTTCACTGAAGCTTGAGCTGGTTGAAGCGCAGAGCGCAGGCAACGCCTTCGTCGGCCACTTCAAGTCCGCCGCCGTGCGTGGCGTGCTGTTCGAGGATGGCCACCAGGTCGCGACGGTGACCGCACGCCGCGTGTCCCGCGGCGGGGCGTTCGGCGGTTTCAAGGGGTCCTGTGCCGTGCTCGATCGCACCGTCAGCGCCATTGGCGAAGACCTTGCGGGCTGGTTGGCGGCGCCGACGGACAACGCGCGCCTCGGCGATTTCTGAGGGCGCTGTCGTTACCCTCGGATGTCCGTGCCCGCTTCGGTGGCGCGGACATCCCCACCGTGTGTCATTGCCCGGACGGGCGTGCCGCAGCGCCTGCGGCCAAGCGGCAATGCGGGTGCGGGAACAACGGCGCGCATGCGAGGGTCCGGGCCGCGGCTTAAACTACGCCTCGTTGCCCCAGCAGGATTGCCCATGTTCGATACCTCGCCCCAGCTCGATTGCGCCGGCCGCATCCTGCGCCTGGACCGTGCCCGGGTCATGGGCATCGTCAACGTCACCCCCGATTCGTTCTCCGATGGTGGCGCGCACGACACCACCGAGGCTGCGGTCGCGCATGGCCTGAAGCTGGTCGAGGAGGGGGCGGACCTGCTTGATATCGGCGGCGAATCCACCCGCCCGGGCGCCGCGCCGGTCTCGATCGAGGAAGAGCTGCGTCGGGTGATTCCGGTGATCGAGCAGTTGGCTGCGCGCACGCGGGTGCCGATCAGCATCGACACCTTCAAGCCGGAGGTGATGCGCGCGGCCGTGGCCGCTGGCGCCGGCATGATCAACGACATCTTCGCCCTGCGCCAGGACGGCGCGCTGGAGGCGGCCGCCGAAGCCGGTGTGCCGGTGGTGTTGATGCACATGCAGGGCGAGCCGGGCCGCATGCAGGCCGATCCGCAGTACCACGACGTGGTCGCCGAGGTGCACGGTTTCCTGGTGCAGCGCCTGTTCGCCGCGGAAATGGCTGGCATCGCGAAGAAGAACCTGCTGATCGACCTCGGTTTCGGCTTCGGCAAGACCACCGCCCACAACATGACCCTGCTGGCGCGCTCGGAGCGCTTCCTGGAACTGGGCGTACCGGTGCTGGCCGGCCTGTCGCGCAAGCGCAGCCTGGGCGAACTCACTGGCCGCGACACGCCCTCCGAGCGGGTGGCGGCGTCGGTGGCCGCGCACCTGATCGCGGTCCAGCGCGGCGCGCGCATCGTGCGCGTGCATGACGTGGCGGCCACCGTCGACGCGCTGAAGATCTGGCAGGCGGTCGAGGCCGTGCCGACGCCGCGTGCCGATGCCGCGCCGACGATCCGCTGGCCGGACGAAGACTGATGGCCATCGACCGGCGTCCGTTGGCGATCGCCGTCATGGGCCCCACCGCCAGCGGCAAGACCGCCACGGCGATCGCCCTGGCGCAGCAGCTGGATGGCGAGATCGTGAGCGTCGATTCGGCGCTGGTGTACCGCCACCTGGACATCGGCTCGGCCAAGCCCGATGCGGCCGAGCGCGCGCAGGCGCCGCACCATCTGCTGGACGTGCGCGATCCCTGGCAGGCGTATTCGGCGGCCGAATTCGCCGCCGATGCCGGCCGGGCCGTGGCCGACATCGTGGCGCGCGGCAAGCTGCCGATCCTGGCCGGTGGCACCGGGCTGTACTTCCGTGCACTGCTGCAGGGCCTGTCACCGATGCCGGAGGCCGATCCGGGGGTGCGAGCGGTGCTGGCCGCCGAAGCCGCCGAGCGCGGCTGGGCGGCACTGCATGCAGAGCTGGCCAGGGTCGATCCCGCCGCGGCCGCGCGCATCCATGCCACCGACCCGCAACGCATCCAGCGCGCGCTGGAGGTCTTTCGCCTGACCGGCGTCCCCATCACTGAATGGCAGCGCCGGCCTGGCGTGGCGCCGCTGCCGGTGCGCACCCTCAAGCTGATCCTGGCCCCGCGTGACCGCGCGGTGCTGCACCAGCGCATCGAGGCGCGCTTCGACGCCATGCTGGCGCAGGGCTTTCTCGACGAGGTGCGGGCGTTGCGCGCCATGCCGGAAATGGCCGCAATGGAGGCGCCGCTGGACCTGCCGGCCGTGCGCGCGGTCGGCTATCGCCAGGCGTGGGAGTACCTGGACGGGGAGGGCGATGCCGCCCGTTTCCGTGACAAAGCGATCTTCGCCACCCGCCAGCTGGCCAAGCGCCAGCTGACCTGGCTGCGCGGGGAGCTTGATGCGCGCTGGTTCGACCCCCATATCGACCACGAGCGCCTGGCTGGCGCGGTGTCGACCTTCGTCGCACGCTGAACCGACGCCAGCCGTGTAACATCGTCGGTCGGCGGGCGGCTCGGGGGCCGTGGCAACCGTCGGCAACCCAATAAGAACAATAATCAGGAGTGTGCAATGTCCAAGGGGCAATCGCTGCAGGATCCTTTCTTGAACGCACTGCGGCGCGAACGCGTGCCGGTTTCGGTGTACCTGGTGAACGGCATCAAGCTGCAGGGCACGATCGAGTCGTTCGACCAGTTCGTGGTCCTGCTGCGCAACACGGTCAGTCAGATGGTCTACAAGCACGCCATTTCCACGGTGGTCCCGGCACGCAATGTGAAGGTCGGCCCGGGTGGTGGTTACGTGCAGTCCGGTGAAGGTGGTCAGGCAGGTGATGAAGCAGACGAGTAATACCGGAGCGGTGAATGTTTGACCGCTCGAAAAAGGGCGAGCACGCCCTGTTGATCCAGCCCCATTTCGGCAAGCTGGAAGACGATGTGCTGGAAGAATTCGGTGATCTGGCCCGCTCCGCTGGGGCCAGCATCGCCGCGACGATCACTGCGCGCCTGGACCGTCCGAATCCGTCTACCCTGATCGGCAGCGGCAAGCTGGACGAGATCAAGGCCGCGGCCGATGCCAGCGGTGCCGACCTGATCCTGGTCAACCACGCGTTGAGCCCGGGCCAGGAGCGCAACCTTGAGCGCTTCCTCGAGCGCCGGGTGATCGACCGTACCGGCCTGATCCTGGACATTTTCGCCCAGCGTGCGCACAGCCACGAAGGCAAGCTGCAGGTCGAGCTGGCGCAGCTGCGCCACCTGGCCACGCGGCTGGTGCGCGGCTGGACCCACCTGGAGCGCCAGCGCGGCGGTTCGATCGGCCTGCGCGGCCCGGGTGAAACCCAGCTGGAAACCGACCGCCGCCTGCTGCAGAAGCGGGTCGAGCAGCTGCAGAAGCGCCTGGAAAAGGTGGAAGTGCAGCGCACCCAGATGCGCCGTGCGCGTGTGCGCAGCGAGCTGCCGCGCGTGGCCCTGGTGGGCTACACCAACGCCGGCAAGTCGACCCTGTTCAACGCCATGACCGGCGCCGAGGCCTATGCGGCCGATCAGCTCTTCGCCACGCTGGATCCGACCGTGCGCCGCATCGCGGTGCCGGGCGGCAGCGTAGTGCTGGCCGATACCGTCGGCTTCGTCCGCGATCTGCCGCATGATCTGGTCGCCGCGTTCCGCTCGACGCTGTCCGAGGCACGCGAGGCCGATTTCCTGCTGCACGTGGTCGACGCCGCCGATCCGCACCGCGAGGAGCGCATCGCCCAGGTGGACGAGGTGCTGACCGCGGTCGGTGCCGGCGATCTGCCGCAGCTGCTGGTGTTCAACAAGATCGACCGCATCGAAGGTGCCGATGTCCGTCACGATGGCCAGGACGGAATTCCGGACGAGTCGCGCCGTGAACGGGTGTGGATCTCCGCGCGTGACGGGCAGGGCCTGGAGCTGCTGCAGGCGGTGCTGGGCAAGCGGCTGGGCCTGCAGCATGTCACCGGCGAACTACGCCTGCCGCCGGATGCCGGCCGCCTGCGTGCGCGTCTGCATCAGCTGGAAGTGATCCGCAGCGAGCAGGCCGACGAGGACGGCTGGCTGCTGCAGGTTGACCTGCCGGTCGCCGAAGCCGAAAAGCTGGCCGCCAGTGCCGATGGCGGCCCGATCCGGGCGCTGCTGCCGGAAAAACTGCCGGAGTGGTGAGGTAGCGGCCGATGCCGGGGAGTGCCGGCCGCTGGCCGGCAACGCAGCCGTGCCGGAGGGGCGCGACATCCGCCTGTCATCTGCGGTACAAGGGGGTTCTTCGCCCCACCGTCATGCCGATGTCCATCCCCACCGACGCCGATCTCAATGCCCAGTCCGCCGCGCTCGGGCAGCGCCTGCAGCAGGCTTCGCTGCAGCTGGTGACCGCCGAGAGCTGCAGTGGCGGCTGGATCGCCAAGTGCATGACCGACATCGCCGGTTCTTCGGCGTTCTTCGACTGCGGCATGGTGGTCTACAGCTACGAGGCCAAGCAGCGCCTGCTGGGCGTGCGCGCGCAGACGCTGGAGCAGTTCGGCGCGGTCAGTCGCGAAGCCGTGCTGGAGATGGTGTCCGGCGCACTGGTCAACTCCGGCGCCGGCATCGCCGTCGCGGTGACCGGCATCGCCGGCCCTGGCGGTGGCAGCCCGGACAAGCCGGTCGGCAGCGTCTGGATCGGCTGGAAGCGCCGGGGCGGCTACGCCCGCGCCGAGTTGTTCCAGTTCGACGGCGACCGCGAAGCCGTCCGCCGGCAAACCGTAGCGGCGGCATTGCGCGGTATCGACGCCCAGCTGTGACATGCTGCCCCGGTAACCGTCCGGAGCACGCATGATGTGGGAAACGCTGGGCACGGTCCGTGACCTGGGCCGACTGCAGGAAATCGCCGTTGTCCTGATCCGCTACGGCTTCGGCGACGTGGTGCGGCGCATCGGCCTGGCCACCACGCTGGAGCGGGCAGGGCGCCTGCTGCACTGGAACGAGGACCGCCAGGAACTGCTGCGGATGACCGCACCCGTGCGCGTGCGCAGCGCGATGCAGGATCTTGGCCCGACCTTCGTCAAGCTTGGCCAGGTGCTGGCAACGCGCGTCGACCTGTTGCCGCCGGAGTGGATTGCCGAGCTGTCCGAACTGCAGAACGCGGTGCCGGCCCTGCCGTACGCCGAGATCCGCGGGCAGCTCGAAGCCGACCTGGGCGCGTCGCCGGCGGAGGTATTCGCCGTCCTTGATGAAACCCCGATGGCCGCCGCCTCGCTGGCGCAGGCCCATCGCGCCCGGCTGCATGATGGTCGTGAGGTGGTGCTGAAGGTGCGGCGTCCCGGCATCCGCGACGTGGTCGAGGCCGACCTGCGGCTGCTGGCGCGGCTGGCCGAGATCGTCGAGGCCCGGTTGCCGGACCTGCGTCGCTATCGCCCGGCCGAGGTCGTGCAGCAGTTCACCGTATCGCTGCGCCGCGAGCTGGATTTCGCTGCTGAATGCCGCAATGCCGAACGCATCGCGCGCAACTTCAACGGCCGTGACGACATACTGATTCCGAAGGTGCACTGGCAGTGGACCTGCGAGAGCCTGAACGTGCAGGACTTCGTCGAGGGCATTCCCGGCCGCGATCTGGCCGGCGTCGATGCGGCGGGCCTGGATCGGCGCGAACTGGCCCGGCGTGGCGCCGGCATCGTGCTGAAGATGGTGCTGGAGGACGGCAGCTTCCACGCCGATCCGCACCCCGGCAACATCATCTACCTGCGGGACGGCCGCATCGGCGTGATCGACTTCGGCATGGTCGGCGCGCTGTCCGAAGTGCGCCGCTTCCAGGTCGCGCAACTGCTGCACGGTCTGGTCGAGCAGGACCCGCAGGGCGTGGCGGACGTACTGCTGGACTGGGCCGGCGGCGTGGAAGTGGACGAGAACCGCCTGCAGCATGACATCAGCCAGTTCGTCGACCAGTACCGGGGCGTGCCGCTGAAGGACCTGCGCATCGGCCTGATGCTGGGCGACATCACCCAGTTGCTGCGCAGCTACAGCCTGACCCTGCCGGCGGACCTGGCCCTGATGATCAAGGCCTTCCTGACCCTGGAAGGCATGGGCCGGCAGCTGGATCCGGATTTCGACATGGCCAGCGCCGCGCGTCCGTTCCTGGAGCGGGTCGTGCTGCAGCGTTATGCCCCCAGGGCGCTGCTCAAGCGCGGCCGCCGCAGCCTGTTGGGACTGGTCGACTTCGCCGGTGAACTGCCGCGTGACCTGCGCAAGCTGGTCCAGGCGGCGCGCCGTGGTCGCCTCCAGCTGAAGGTGGAGACCACCGCGCTGCAGGGCTTCGGCGAGCAGGTGAACCGAGCCGCGAACCGGCTGGTGGTGGGCGTGATCACGGCCGCGCTGATCATCGGCTCGTCGATCGTGATGCACAGCGTCGGCGGGGTTTCCAGCCGCTGGCTGCTGGCGCTGGGCGTATGCGGATTCATCGGCGCCGGCTTCTGCGGCGTATGGATCCTGTTCTCGATCTGGAGAAGCGGCAAGCACGCCTAGCGTGCTTGCCGCGGAATCGCGCAGCGATTCCCGTAGAGCCGACCGCTGGCCGGCTGCCTTTGCTTTTGCTTTTGCCGCCCGGCCAGGTGTTCGCGCGCTCGCCGAGCATGCCCCGGCACTTGCAGATCCGAACGTTAGTAGTAATACTACTAACCATGGACCTGACCGACACCCAGCAGGCGATCCTGCAGTTGATCGCCGAGCGTATCGAGAGCGATGGCGCACCGCCGTCGCAGACTGAAATCGCACGTGCGTTCGGCTTCAAGGGCGTGCGCGCGGCCCAGTACCACCTGGAAGCCCTGGAGCAGGCCGGTGCGATCCGTCGCATCCCCGGCCAGGCCCGCGGCATCCGCCTGGTGCAGGCACCGCCGGTGGAGACGCTGGCCGAGCCGGGCCTGCCTGACAGTGTGCTGCGCCTGCCGGTGCTGGGCCGGGTCGCGGCCGGCCTGCCGATCGGCGCGGATATCGGTTCGGACGATTTCGTGGTGCTGGACCGGGTGTTCTTCTCGCCGGCGCCGGACTACCTGCTGAAGGTGCAGGGCGATTCGATGATCGACGAGGGCATCTTCGACGGCGACCTGATCGGCGTGCACCGCACCCGCGACGCCCATTCCGGGCAGATCGTGGTGGCCCGCATCGATGACGAGATCACCGTCAAGCTGCTGAAGATCGCCAAGGACCGCATCCGCCTGCTGCCGCGCAACCCCGACTACAAGCCGATCGAGGTGCTGCCCGACCAGGACTTCGCAATCGAGGGCCTCTATTGCGGCCTGCTTCGGCCCAACCGTTGACCTGTTCCATAGCGCATTACCCGCGGTCTTTTGTGGCGATTCTCTGGTTCCACTGAGGTTGGTACGGATGTCCGATAATTCTTTTCAGAGCGCCGGGCAGAATCTCAGCCTGTGCGATACGTCCGACTTAAAGTGAACCCATGGCAAAGAAGACCCCCAAAGACAGCACCCCCAACGACATGACCTCTGCAAGGACCAATACGATGGACGAGAACAAGAAGCGCGCCTTGGCTGCTGCTCTGGGCCAGATCGAGAAGCAGTTCGGCAAAGGCTCGGTGATGCGCATGGGCGACCGCGTGGTCGAGCCCGTCGAGGCCATCCCGACCGGTTCGCTGATGCTCGACATCGCACTGGGCATTGGCGGTCTGCCGAAGGGCCGTGTCGTCGAAATCTACGGGCCGGAATCCTCGGGCAAGACCACCCTGACCCTGCAGGCCATCGCCGAATGCCAGAAGATGGGCGGCACTGCGGCCTTCATCGATGCCGAGCACGCGCTGGACCCGATCTACGCCGCCAAGCTGGGCGTGAACGTGGACGACCTGCTGCTGTCGCAGCCGGATACCGGTGAGCAGGCGCTGGAAATCGCTGACATGCTGGTGCGTTCGGGTTCGGTCGACATCCTGGTGATCGACTCGGTTGCCGCGCTGACGCCGAAGGCCGAAATCGAAGGCGAGATGGGCGACCAGCTGCCGGGCCTTCAGGCCCGTCTGATGAGCCAGGCGCTGCGCAAGCTGACCGGCAACATCAAGCGCTCCAACACGCTGGTGATCTTCATCAACCAGTTGCGCATGAAGATCGGTGTGATGATGCCGGGGCAGAGCCCGGAAACCACCACCGGCGGCAACGCGCTGAAGTTCTACGCCTCGGTCCGCCTGGACATCCGCCGCATCGGCGCGATCAAGAAGGGTGACGAGATCATCGGCAACCAGACCAAGATCAAGGTCGTCAAGAACAAGCTGGCGCCCCCGTTCAAGCAGGTCATCACCGAGATCCTGTATGGCGAGGGCATCAGCCGCGAAGGCGAGCTGATCGACATGGGCGTGGATGCCAAGCTGGTCGAGAAGGCCGGTGCCTGGTACAGCTACGGTGAAGAGCGCATCGGCCAGGGCAAGGATAATGCCCGTGGCTACCTGCGCGACAACCCGACCGTTGCCGCAAAGCTCGAGGCCGAGCTTCGCGAGAAGTTCCAGCCGGCCGAAGCGGCCCGCGAGGAAGGCGACGACGAAGGCGACGACGAGTAAGGCTTGCTGTGGGGCAGGGCGGCGCCGTCAGTGACGTCGCCCTGTCCCGCAGGTTCGAATCGCCCAGGGACGGGCACGGCGCCACGGATGGCGCCACCCTTGGAGTACCGATGTCCGACGCCGATGACATTCCCACCGGCCGCAAGCGCCGGCCGCGCGAGCAGACGCCCGTGCAACGCGCGCTGGGCCTGCTGGTCCGCCGCGAGCATTCGCGCAAGGAACTCACCCGCAAGCTGACCGCCCGCGGCATCGAAGACGAAGCCGCGCAGGCCGCTGTCGCCAAACTGACCGAAGCCGGTTGGCAGGACGACACCCGTTTCGCCGAGAACCTGGTGAGGATGCGCGCCAACACCGGTTATGGGCCGATCCATATCCGTGCCGAGCTGGGCACCCACGGCCTGGACAGTGGCGCGATTGCCGCAGCGATGGACAGCTATGAGGGCGACTGGCAGGAAAACGCCCGCGACCTGGTGCGTCGGCGCTTCGGCGAGGCGGGTCCGCAGGACCTGGCGCAGCGGCGCAAGGCCGCTGATCTGCTGGCCCGGCGGGGCTTCGACGGCGACAGCATCCGCCGTGCGACCCGCTATGACCCGGATGACTGAGACTGGCGGCGCCGGGCCTGATACCCTTTAGGTTTTCGGCGGTCCCTCGCGACCCTGGCCAACGCGGCCGGTGGTCCGGGCCCGCCGGCCCGCAGACTGCCAGCCCCCAATGAACGCATCCGCCAAATTCACGACCTCCCAGATCCGCAGCGACTTCCTTGAATTCTTCAAGGGCAAAGGCCACACCATCGTGCCGTCGGCGCCGCTGGTGCCGGGCAACGATCCGACCCTGCTGTTCACCAACTCCGGCATGGTGCAGTTCAAGGACGTGTTTCTGGGCGCGGAAAAGCGCAGCTACGTGCGTGCGGCCGACGTCCAGCGCTGCCTGCGCGCGGGCGGCAAGCACAACGACCTCGACCAGGTCGGCTACACCGCCCGCCACCACACCTTCTTCGAGATGCTGGGCAACTGGTCGTTCGGCGACTACTTCAAGAAGGACGCGATCGCCTGGGCCTGGGAGCTGCTGACCCAGGTCTGGAAACTGCCGGCCGAGCGCCTGCTGGTCACCGTGTACCAGACCGACGACGAAGCCTACGCGCTGTGGCGCGACATGGTCGGTGTGCCGGAAGAGCGCATCGTGCGCATCGGCGACAACAAGGGTGCACCGTTCGCCTCGGACAACTTCTGGCAGATGGCCGACACCGGCCCGTGCGGCCCGTGCACCGAGATCTTCTACGACCACGGCGACCACATCGCCGGCGGTCCTCCGGGCTCCCCGGATGAAGACGGCGATCGCTTCATCGAGATCTGGAACCTGGTGTTCATGCAGTTCGACCGCCAGCCGGACGGCTCCCTGGTGCCGCTGCCGGCGCCGTGCGTGGACACCGGCATGGGCCTGGAGCGCCTGGCGGCGATCCTGCAGCACGTGCACACCAACTACGAGATCGACCTGTTCCAGGCGCTGATCCGCAAGGCCGCCGAGCTGACCGGCACCGCCGACCTGGAGAACAAGTCGCTGCGCGTGATCGCCGATCACATCCGCGCCTGCTCGTTCCTGATCGTCGACGGCGTGCTGCCGTCCAACGAAGGCCGTGGCTACGTGCTGCGCCGTATCATCCGCCGCGCCCTGCGCCACGGCTGGATGCTGGGCGTGCGCCAGCCGTTCTTCAGCAAGCTGGTGCCAACCCTGGTCGAGCAGATGGGCGAGGCCTATCCGGAACTGCCGGCGGCGGTGGACACCGTCACCCGTGCGCTGCAGGCCGAGGAAGAACGTTTTGCCGAAACCCTCGATGCCGGCATGAAGATCTTCGAGGACGTGGCCGGCAAGGCCAGCAACGGCGTGATCCCGGGCGTTGACGCCTTCCGCCTGTACGACACCTACGGTTTCCCGCTCGACCTGACCCAGGACATCGCCCGCGAGCGCGACCTGACCGTCGACATCGCCGGCTTCGATGCCGCGATGGAGCAGCAGCGCGAAACCGCCCGTGCGGCCGGCAAGTTCGGCGGCGGCGTCAGCCTGCCTGCCGAGCTGGTGGCGACGCTCAGCCCGACCCGCTTCCTCGGCTATGACCGCCTGCAGGCCGACGGCCTGACCGTACTGGCCCTGCTCAAGGACGGCCGTCCGGTGCAGTCGGCCGCGGCCGGGGACGCGGTCATCGTCATCACCGACCAGACGCCGTTCTATGCCGAGTCCGGCGGCCAGGTCGGCGACACGGGCGTGCTTGCCGGCAACGGCGTGCGCCTGGCAGTGGAAGACACCCAGAAGTTCGCCGGCCAGTTCCATGGCCATGTCGGCACCCTGTCCGAAGGCGGCCTGAAGGTCGGCGACGTGCTCGCCGGCCAGGTCGATGGCGAGCGCCGCGGCGCCACCATCCTCAACCACTCGGCAACGCACCTGCTGCATGCCGCCCTGCGCGAAGTGCTGGGCACCCACGTGCAGCAGAAGGGCTCGCTGGTCGCTCCGGACCGCCTGCGTTTCGACTTCTCGCACTTCCAGCCGATCAGCGCGGAAGAACTGGCACTGATCGAGCGCAAGGTCAACCAGCAGGTACGCGCCAACAACGCGGCCGAAGTCCACACCATGGGCATGCAGGAAGCGCTGGACTTCGGCGCGATGGCCCTGTTCGGCGAGAAGTATGGCGAGCACGTGCGCGTGCTGAAGATGGGTGACTACTCCACCGAGCTGTGCGGTGGTACCCACGTCAACCGTACCGGCGACATCGGCCTGTTCAAGATCACCTCCGAGGGCGGTGTCTCGGCCGGCGTGCGCCGTATCGAGGCGGTCACCGGCCAGGGCGCCCTGGATTACGTGGACGCCGAGGAGGCCCGCCTGGCCGAAGCCGCCGAACTGCTCGGTGGCAGCGCCGCCGACGTGGTCGAGAAGATCCGTGCCCTCGGCCAGCGCCAGAAGCAGTTGGAGCGCGAACTGGAGGCGGTGAAGGCCAAGGTCGCCGCCGGCGCTACCGCCGACCTGTCCGGCCAGGCGGTCGAGGTTGCCGGTGTGAAGGTGCTGGCCGCCCGCCTGGAAGGCTTTGACGCCAAGGCCCTGCGCGATGCCATGGACCGCCTGAAGCAGCAGCTGGGCGACGCGGTGATCGTCCTGGCCGGCGCCCAGGACGGCAAGGCGGCCCTGGTGGCCGGCGTGAACGGCAGCGCAATGGGCAAGGTCAAGGCCGGGGAACTGTTGTCCCACATTGCCAGTCAGATCGGGGGCAAGGGCGGCGGACGCCCGGACCTCGCCCAGGGTGGTGGTGAGGACGGGCCCGCCCTTGCCACTGCGCTGGCTGCAGTCGTCGAATGGGTCAGCCCCCGCCTGTGATGAACCCGGCCGTCCCCCTCCTTGTAGGAGCGGGACGGCTGACGGTACCATTGCGAATCTTTTCCCTTTGTCGTGGTAGCGCTTCTTGACGGAGCGTCAAGCCGGTGGGGGATACCCTTCCACACGGTTCCATGGAGACTTACAAAAATGTTGATCCTGACTCGCCGCGTCGGCGAAACCCTGATGATCGGTGACTCGGTGAGCGTCACCGTGCTTGGCGTCAAGGGTAACCAGGTGCGTATCGGCATCACTGCACCGAAGGACGTCGCTGTGCACCGCGAAGAGATCTATCAGCGCATCCAGCGCGGTGACGAAGCCGGTGGCACCGGCAGCGAAAATTCTGCCGAATAACGCTTTACCTTCGCACTCGATTAACGTTATGATTCACGCCCCGCTGAGGTGCACCGCACCAGACGCGGAGAAAACCCCGGAGTGATGCCCGAGTGGCCGAAGGGGCTCCCCTGCTAAGGGAGTATAGGGTCAAAAGCTCTATCGAGGGTTCGAATCCCTCTCACTCCGCCAGATACAAAGAAGCGCCTGCAGATCCTCGATCTGCAGGCGTTTTTCTTTATGGCCGGTCTTCAGAGCCGTACCGTCACACCGACCTGGAAACCACGCCCCGGCAACGGCGCGATGTATTTCAGCGGCGAGTTGTGTGGACGCGCTTCCTCATTGAGCAGGTTGCTGCCGTTGACGAACACCTCCATGCCGGCGACGTAACTGTTGCGCACCGGAAGTTCACGGCTGACCTGCAGGTCGACCAGGTTGAATGCATCCAGCGGCACTTCTTCGCTGACGTTGCGGCCGAGGTATTTCTGCGCGCCGTAGTACGTGCTGGAGAGCTGCGCCTTCCAGCCTTGGCGCTGCCACTGCAGGCTGGCACCGTAGCGGTTGGTCGGCATGTTCGGCAGGTACTCGCCATCGTTGTGGGCGCGCAGTGAATCAGGGTGGTCGGCCTTGTTCTTCACCAGGTCGGCGAAGGCGGAGACGTTCAATGTGCCGTATCGACCCAGATCCAGTGCCTGCGATGCGTCGATCTCGAACCCCTTCACCGTGATGTCGGTCTGCTTCCAGTACTTCAACGGAAGGCGGTTGGCGGTCTGCAGGCCGGAGTAGCCAAGGTAGAGATAGTTCTGGTACTTCATCCGGTAGGCGGTGGCCGACAGCTCGAAACCTCCGATGTGGAACAGGCCGGTCAGTTCGAGATTCTTCGCGTGCTCTGGCTCCAGGTTCTGGTTGCCTTCTTCCTGGGTCATCACCGAATAGTGCGCGTTGCTGGCATACAGTTCGTTGATCTCCGGTGCGCGCTGCGAGGACGCGTAGCGCAGCTTGGCGGCGAACAAGGGGCCCAGCTCCACATAGGAACCCAGACTGTAGCTGTTGAGCCGGTAGGCGCGATCCTGCAGTTTCGTGTTGGCGGCATTGCGCGCGGTCCTGAAGCGGCTGGGCTGAAGCGTGTGATCGGTCCGCTCATGGCGTACGCCGGCATCGAACGCGACCCAACCGAAGTCCAGCGTTTCCTTCACGAACACCGCATTGCTGCGGGTGTCGACGTCAGGCAGGTAGCGCTGCGAGCCGCTGCCGGTGACGTCACGCGACTGGTGGCTGAAGCCGAGCAGGCCGCTGAGCGGGCCGATGCGTTGATGGCTGAGCAGCATTTCGGCCTGGGTGCTCTCGAAATCGTAGTCGTTGGCCCTGGTGGCGCCCAGCCGCTCGCCCGAGGTGTTGTCCAGCCTGGAAACGCGGAGTTCCGCACGCTCGAACCACGGCAGCGGATCGCGCAGCAGGGCTTCCAGCGCGTAGCGCTCCTGCCTGATCACCACGCCCACCGGCAGGCCGTCGGCGTAGTTCGAACCGAATGACAGGTTCTGCATCGAAAAGCCCGGCACGCCGTACTCGCTGTCCTTGGCATCGATGCTGACACCGACGTAGCCGCGATCGAAGAACAGGGTCGAGCCGGCGGCCACCTGCGAACTGCGCGCATAGCTGTTGCCCAGCCGGTGATGGTAATCGGGCGTTACATCGTTGTTGATCTGCTTCTGCACATACGACGGCGTGCCAGCGACATAGGCCGGGTTGACCGGGTTGATATAGGTGCGGCGCTGCCAGACCGAGGTCGGGCTGTTGGTGTAGAACGAGAAATCGCCATCGGCCCAGTCAGGATTCTCGGTCATGAACTGGTCGATGTAGGGCTGCGAGGCCTTGTTGTAGATCTGCTGGACGCGTGCCTCCTTCTGGCAGCTGTCGGCCAGCGCCGAGTTGACGCCGCCGGTCGGCGGGAACAGGCGGGTGTTGCAGACGGCGGCCTTGCTGTTGCCGGGGATGTCGTAGTGCGAGATGCGCTGGCGCGAGACCTGCAGGTTGGTCGAGAGGTTGCGCTGGTTGTTGAAGTTCATGCGGAAGCCCTGCGCGTCGGCGGCATTGAAGCCCTTGCGTAGGACCAGTTCCATCGACTGGTCCTTGTCTTCCATGCTGCGCGAGATCAGACCCGAATCGATGTCCACGCTGCCGCCGATCGCATTGCCGCCGTAGCGCACGGTGTCCGAGGACTTGTTGACGGTGACGCTGCGCACGAACAGGGGATCGAACGGAATGTTGATGTCGCCGCTGATCGCGTTCATGCCGAGGATGGACTGGCCGTCCTGCAGGATCTGCACGCGATTGCCGCTGAGGCTGCGGATGACCGGGGCGCCCGCGTTCGGCCCGAAGGCACTG
Organism: Stenotrophomonas sp. YJH_SMC_10; assembly: GCF_059371555.1. NCBI lineage: Bacteria > Pseudomonadati > Pseudomonadota > Gammaproteobacteria > Lysobacterales > Lysobacteraceae > Stenotrophomonas > Stenotrophomonas sp. YJH_SMC_10. Next base: position 65,833 of record NZ_JCAFUS010000010.1, read on the forward strand.
TTCTGCACGCCGGAGACGTGTTCGAGCAGGCCGCCGAGCGTGCGGTTCTGGGCCTGCGGATTGTCGACCGTGACCCGGCTGTCGATGCGCGAGGGCGGGGCGGCCTGGACCTGGAGGGTGGGGAGGGTGGGCGCGTCCGCAGCGTGGGCGGTGTGGACGGCGAACAGAATGGCTGAGGCAAGCAGGTGGCGACGCATGATGCGATCCGTGAAGATAAAGTGAAATGTTATAACGTAACTCTTTGGGTGGACAAGAAGGGGGGGCGGCGCGTGTCGCCCGCGCCTTGCGCGGCCCGCCGATGCCGTGCACGATCCGAGGCGCTGCCCCCGCCACCCGTCAATGCAGTGCCTTCTCCACTGGAACGGAGCAACGTATGAAGCTGTTGTCCGCGGTGTTGTTGTGTGCGTGCTCGCTGCCGATCGCGTCGGCACTGGCCGGGGAGGCATCCCCGTCGCCGCTGCTGGGGCGCTGGTCGCTGGATACAGCGACCTCGGCATTACCCGAAGCGCAGCGCCCGAAGCGGGTGGTGCTGGAGTTCAGGGATGCCGGGGGTGGCCGCTGGAGCTCGCACGTGGACATCGTCCTGCACGACGGCAAGACCATGAAGTCCGACGGCACGTTGGCGCTGGATGGCACGCCGGGTGCCTTGTCCGGCACCTACGGCGCGGACAAGGCCAACCTGAAACTGCCGGCGCCGAATACGCTGGTGATGCAGCTGGTGGACCACGGCACGCCGGCCTCCACCCGCATCTACACGGTGGCCGATGACCACGCGACGATGACCGAGACCAAGGCGTTCTACGCCCACGACGGTACACCGATCCTGCAGACCAACCTGTTCAAGCGCATGCCGTAGCGTTGCGGTGTTCACCACGCCCGCGACGGGCGTGGTGAACACGGCTGTCTTACACTGCGGCCGGGTCGCGCTTGCCGATGTCGATGCGGTACTTGTCGATGGCATCCTGCATCCGCGAGCGCTCGATGCGGCCTTCGTCGGCCAGGGCCTTCAGGGCGGCCAGCACGATGAAGTGGCGATCCACTTCGAAGAACGTGCGCAGCGCTTCCCGTGTATCCGAGCGGCCGAAGCCATCGGTGCCGAGCGCGATGAAGCGCCGGTCGTTGATGAAGGGCCGGATCTGGTCGCCGACGATCTTCATGTAGTCGGTGGCCACCACCACCGGGCCTTCATGGCCCTGCAGGCACTGCTGCACGTAGGGTACGCGCGGTTCTTCGGCCGGATGCAGCAGGTTCCAGCGCTCAGCGGCCAGCCCGTCGCGGCGCAGTTCGGTCAGGCTGGTCGCGCTCCACACATCGCTGGCGATGCCGAAGTCCTGCTGCAGCAGGTCGGCCGCCGCTTCCACCTCGCGCAGGATCGCGCCGCTGCCCATCAGCTGCACGCGCGGCTGCGAAGCGTTGTCGGCGGCTGCCGGATGCAGCAGGTACAGGCCCTTCAGGATGCCGGCCTCGGCGCCTTCGGGCAGTGCCGGCTGCGGGTAGTTCTCGTTGAGCACGGTGATGTAGTAGTAGATGTCTTCCTGCTCGACATACATGCGGCGCAGGCCGTCGTGGATGATCACCGCCAGCTCGTAGGTGTAGGTCGGGTCGTAGGACACGCAGCTGGGGATCACCGACGACAGCACGTGGCTGTGGCCGTCGTCGTGCTGCAGGCCTTCGCCCATCAGCGTGGTACGGCCCGAGGTGGCGCCGAGCAGGAAGCCACGCGTACGCGCGTCGGCAGCGGCCCAGGCCAGGTCGCCGACGCGCTGCAGGCCGAACATCGAATAGAAGATGTAGAACGGGATCGTGGCCAGGCCATGGTTGCTGTAGGCGGTGCCGGCGGCAATCCACGAGCAGATCGCTCCGGATTCGTTGATGCCTTCCTGCAGGATCTGGCCGTCCTTGGCTTCCCTGTAATAGCTCAGCTGGCCGGCATCCTGCGGCGTGTACAGCTGGCCCAGGTAGGAGTGGATGCCGATCTGGCGGAACAGGCCTTCCATGCCGAAGGTGCGCGATTCATCGGGCACGATCGGAATCACCCGCTTGCCCAGTTCCGGGTCCTTCAGCAGGCTGCTGAGGATGCGCACGAAGCCCATGGTGGTGGACTGGCCGCGATCGCCGCTGCCCTGCAGCTGGGTGTTGAAGATCGACAGCGGCGGCAGCGGCAGCGGATCGACCCTGGCCAGGCGCGCCGGCAGCTGGCCGCCCTGGATGCGGCGGCGCCCGGCGAAGTAGGCGGCCTCGGCGCTGCCCGGCTCCGGGCGCAGGTACGGCATTTCCTCCAGCTGGTCGTCGCTGACCGGCAGGTTGAAGCGGTCGCGGAAGGCGCGCACCGCGTCGGCGCTCATCTTCTTCAGCTGGTGGTTGATGTTCTGGCCTTCGCCGGCTTCACCCATGCCGAAACCCTTGACCGTCTTGGCCAGGATCACGGTCGGGCGGCCACGGGTGTCCACTGCCTGCTGGTAGGCGGCGAACACCTTCTGCGGATCGTGGCCGCCACGTGTCAGCGCCCAGATGTCGTCGTCGCTCATGTGTGCGACCCGCTCCAGCAGCTCGGGATAGCGGCCGAAGAAATGCTCGCGCACGTAGGCGCCATTCTGCGACTTGAAGGTCTGGTAGTCGCCGTCCACGCATTCCATCATGCGCCGGCGCAGCAGGCCGTCGTGGTCCCGGGCCAGCAGGTCGTCCCAGCCACTGCCCCAGATCAGTTTGATCACGTTCCAGCCGGCCGCGCGGAAGGTGCCTTCCAGTTCCTGGATGACCTTGGCATTGCCGCGTACCGGCCCGTCCAGGCGCTGCAGGTTGCAGTTGACCACGAACACGATGTTGTCCAGCCGCTCGCGGCCGGCCAGCGAAATCGCCGCAAGCGACTCGGGCTGGTCCATCTCGCCGTCGCCGAGGAAGGCCCAGACCTTGCGCCCCTGCTGTTCTTTCAGGCCGCGGTATTCCAGGTAACGCATGTAGCGCGCCTGGTAGGCGGCGGTGAGTGGGCCCAGTCCCATCGATACGGTGGGGAACTGCCAGAACTCCGGCATCAGGCGCGGATGTGGGTATGAAGACAGGCCCTCGCGACCGGCTTCGCGGCGGAAATTGTCCATCGTTGCCGCGTCGATGCGGCCTTCCACGTAGGCGCGGCCATAGATGCCGGGTGCCGAATGGCCCTGGATGTAGATCAGGTCGCCGTCGAAGGTATCGGTGCGGCCACGGAAGAAGTGGTCGAAGCCCACGTCGTACAGCACCGCTGCCGACTGGTAGGTGGCGATGTGGCCGCCGACGTTCGAGTGCTTGCCGGCACGCAGCACCATTACCATCGCGTTCCAGCGGATCATCGCGTTCAGGCGGCGCTCGATGGCCAGGTCACCGGGGTAGGCCGGCTGGCGCTCGGCCGGGATGGTGTTGACGTAGGCGGTCCAGGCACGGGCATGCAGGTCGCCGTGCTGCTGGGCGTCCAGCTCGCTCAGCTGGTCGATGAGGTAGTGCGCGCGCGGTCGCCCGCCGGCCTGCATCACCGCCTCCAGCGATTCACGCCACTCGCGTGTTTCCAGCGGGTCGGTATCGAAGGGGATCGGGGTTGGGTTCATGGCTGTCTCCAGAGGGCGCCGGTCGGACATCCACCGGGGCGACAACACCGGCAGGGCGCACAGCACTGGAGCGGGGTCGCAACGGCGGGGCCGTGACGCGAAGGGCGACCGTGGCGGTCACCGAGAGCGCCAGCCTAGGCCCGCGCGGCCGGCGTCGATAGGCGGCGCGGGCTTGGGTCTCTGCAAAGCCGGGGTTGGCGCCGCGCGCCGTATCATCGGCAGTGCGCCGGTCGTGCCAACCGGTCAGCCCGGGAGCAGGCCGGGAAAGAACACCGGAATGATCGCCACGCCGATGGCCAGCAGGCACCAGGCAACGATGGGCAGCCCGCGCGCCAGCCGCTGGGTGGTCTCCGGCGCACGCGGGCCGGCGATCCACAGCAGCAGCGTCAGCAGCCCAAGCGCGTAGGCGAGGGCGACCACGACCGGATGCTCGTGGACGACCCGGCTGGGCGGCCACATCTGCTGCTGGTAGGCCGTGGTGTGCGCAACCAGCAGCAGGAACAGCAGGCTGCTGAGGGTATTGATGGCGGTGCGTGCGTTCATTGGAGCACTCCTTGTGCGGGTCGCCGCGGTGGCGGGGGCGGCAGTCTAGCGGTTGCCCGCCGCTCGCTGAAACGCCCCTGTCATCGACGACCGTCACCCTGCGGGGCTTTCCAGCCTGCGGAGGGTTGGCCGGCCGTGAACAGCGTGAGGATCTGGGAGCAGCGCTACGAACTGCGGCGCCGGCTGCTGCGTGGCTTCTTCCTGCGCCGCGGCTCGGCCCGCGAGGATGCCGAAGACCTGGCACAGGAGGTCTACCTGCGCCTGCTGCGCAGCACCGGCGAGCACGCCGATGCCGTCGAGAATCCGGAAGCCTACCTGTTCACCGTGGCCGCCAACCTGGCGCGCGAGCATGCACGCGCACGCTCGTCGCTGCCGCCACTGGAAGACGTCGATCTGCTGGCCGAAGTATTGAAGAGCGAAGAAGACATCGAAGGCGAGTTCGAACGCGCACAGCGCTGGAACGACATCCGCAGCACCATCGAGCAGCTGCCGGCGACCACCCGGCGGGTGATGGAACTGCACTACCGCGACGGGCTGGACTGCCCCGGAATCAGCCAGCAGCTGCAGGTGTCGGTGCACATGGTGCGCAAGCACATCGGCAAGGGGCTGGAAGCCTGCAGGAAGGCGCTGCGCGCCAGGGAGCGCGCATGAACCGGGATCCATCGCGGTGGCTGGACGACGAGGTCGCCCGTGAGGCGGCGCACTGGTTCCTGTGCAATCGCGAGGGAACGCTGGATGCAGCGGGACGCGCTGCGTTGCTGGAATGGATGAAGCGCTCGCCCGAGCATGTGCGCGCCTACCTGCGTGCTCTCGCGTTGCACCGGCAGGTGGGCGAGGCGCTGCAGTCGCAGGTGCCCGGAGCGTTGCCGGTGGCATCGCCGGTGTCGGCGAAGGTCGTGCCCTTGTTCGGCACTGCACCAGCGCCGACGGGCGCCACGCCACGCTACGGCCGCGCGCGCTGGAGGATGGCGGCGGCCTGCATCGGCGTTCTGGCCGCAGGCCTGCTGCCCTGGATGATGCCGAGCGAGCAGATCCATGGCACCGGTCACGCCGAACTGCGCGACCTGGTGCTGCCTGACCAGACCCAGGTGCGACTGAACGCGGACAGTCGCCTGCGGGTGCGCATGGGCTGGTTCGGTCGCCAGGTGGAGCTGCTGCAGGGTGAGGCCACGTTCGACATCGCCCGCGACCGCCGTCCGTTCGAGGTGAAAGTGAACGGCCTGGAGATCCGAGACATCGGCACCGTCTTCGACGTGTCGCGACGGCTGCAGAGCACGCGCATCGGTGTGGTTTCCGGCAAGGTCGAAGTCTGGAGCCAGGGCGCGGGCGCCCGCCGCCTGGCGCAGTTGGGGCAGGGCCGGGTGGTGCAGGTCGACGCGCGCAGCCATGCGGTGGAGTCATTGGACATGCCACTGTCGATGCTGCTGGACTGGCAGCAGCGCAAAGTGTCCTTCCTTGACGAGCGCCTGGACGAAGTGGCTGCTGCCTTCAATCGGCACAACCAGGTGCAGGTGCGCGTGCTGGACGAAGGCGCGGCATCGGCGCGGTTGTCCGGCAGTCTCGATGCGCATCGCATCGGTGCGCTGCAGGCCTTCCTCGAGCGCGACCCGCGTTTCGTGGTGCGGCGCGAGGGCGATACGGTGCGGGTCGGCAGCCGCTGAACCCGGTGTGGGCGCGCGCTGTCAGAAAAAATTCATCGAATCCGCGTTCTCCACTTCGGCGGATGCGGGCTCTTACATGGGAGAAGCCGCTGCCGAGTCACGCAGCGGCGCCTGCTGTCTTCTCTCCTGCAAGGACCCGTGATGCGCAACACGCTCTACCTGTCGATCATCCTCGCCCTGTCTCCCTGTAGCGTGGCACCGGCCTTCGCTGCCGCGCCCGATGGCCTGCAGGCGCGCGTGTCCACGCCGATCGCGGCACAGCCGCTGGCGCGCGCGCTGGAGCAGCTGTCGCGCATTTCCGGCGTCCAGTTCCTGTACTCGGCCGATGGCGATGCCCGCATGGCCGGTGCGGTGCCGCGCGGTGCCACCGTCAGGCAGGCGCTGGACGCACTGCTGGCGGGGAGCGGACTGGGCTACACCGTGGTGGATGGCAATGTCATCGCCATCGACCCGGCCCCCGTGCACGACGCGCCGAAGCCAGCCGTACCGAAGCCGCGCGAAGCCGAGGCGATGGTCGCGCCGACGCTGGGCACGGTGAAGGTGATTGCCGCGCATGAGGTGATCGACCAGAAGAAGACCTCGCCGGTGATCAAGGATTCGGTGGTCTACGATGAGATGGACAGCTACGGCGACGAAACCCTGGCCGAAAGCCTGATGGCCGCGCCCGGCCTGAGCGCGGTGGAAGATGCCGGCGAGCCACGCTACGTGACCGTGCGCGGCGTGCAGGCCAATCTCAACTACACCACCATCGATGGCATTGCCATTGCGAGCGTGGGGGGCAGCGGCTCGGGTGAGCGCATGAACAACCTGCAGCTGATTCCCAGCGACATCGGCACCCGCACCGACATCTACAAGAGCTTCAGTGCGGAGCAGGCACCGGACGCGATCGGCGGTGTGATCGACATCATCAGCCGCAGTGCCTTCGACCGGTCCGGCAAGTACGTGTTTGCCGATGTGGCAGGCATCTATTCGACCGCCGAGACCAACGTCGAGCGCAGCGCTGGCGGCAACCACGAGACGCTCGGTCACTTCGGCAAGAGCGCCAAGATGGTGTTCTCCAGCCCGTTCGGCGCCGACCAGGAATTCGGCATCGTTGCGGTGGCCCGCTACGAGCAACGCTCGCGCAACAGCGTCAAGCGCTGGGTGGAGTCGAACTACTACTACAACGACGCTGGCAAGTACCTCACCGACGGCACCACCGGGCCGGACGAAGCCAAGGGCTGGAACGGGCTGCGCGCGCCTGGCAACTTCAGCACCGGCACCTATACCAACTTCATCACCAACTTCGGTGGCTCCGCCAAGCTTGAGTGGAAGCCCTCGGATGACCCGTTCTACGCATCGCTGCTGCTGTACTCGTACCGGTTCTACGAGAACTCGACGATGAACAAGACCGATCTGTATGGCAATGCCAAGTTCCCGATCCGCAACCAGACCGAGGACAGCGGCACCACCCAGATCAACAGCATCTACATCAAGAACCGCCACGACCGTTGGGACCGCAGCAACCGGGGCGCGATCGCCAGCTTCAACTGGGACATCGGCGAGCGTTCGCGGCTGACCCTGCGTGGCGGCCATACCGAAGAGACCTTCCACAACAACCAGGTCTACTGGGGCGTGCGCGCCTACCCCAGCAATCTGTTCGTCGACTACGAGAACGACAGCCACGGGTTCCCCAACGCGGTGGCGGTATCCGATTCCAGCCTGCTGACCAGCTCCGCGTTCAAGCTCAATCCTGCGCAGGCCTACGTCTCCCCCCGCAACGCCAGGGAGAGCATCGACAACCTGCGCGCCGACGTCAGCTACAACATCGACGCCGATGCGCGGGGCTTCGGCCTGGCCGCCGGCGCCGAATACCGCCACCTGAAGATCTGGCAGGACATCGACTTCGACTACTTCAAGAGCAGTGCCACGCTCAACGATTACCTGTATCCGGGTTCGACGCTGCTGGGCAGCGTGCCGGGCTTCCCGCTGATCGACAACCGCAAGTGGAACGAGCAACTGCTGCCGAAACTGGGCAACAACAATGCGGCGTATCCCAATGCCAACTTCACCAGCGACTACAAGTACGTGGAGGACATCACCAACGCCTATGTGTCCGCGCACTACGCGTGGGACCGGCTGCTGCTGATCGGCGGCCTGCGCTACGACCACACCCGCTTCGATGCGTACAGCCCGTTCAGCGATGACGGTGGCACCTCCTACAGTCCGGCGTTCCGCACGACCAGTGGCGGCTACAACAACCTGCTTCCTTCGTTGAACGCGACCTTCAAGCTGAGCGAGGACCAGCGCCTGCGCTTCTCTGCAAGCCGCACGCTGGGCCGGCCGACGCCGAGCAACATCGCCCAGGCCACCAGCACCAGTTGTGGCGACGACGAGGAAGGCAGGGGCTTCTGCACCATCAAGCAGGGCAATGCGGACCTGCAGCCGCGCCGTTCCACCAACCTCGACCTGGCCTGGGATCTGTACTTCAACGGCAACAACGGCCTGGTTTCGGTGGCGCTGTTCGACAAGGTGATCAAGGACGACATCTACACCCTGACCACCTTCGAGAACGTGGGCGACACCCGTTACCGGGTGACCCAGCCGATGAACACCGATGAGTCCACGCTGCATGGCGTCGAGTTCGCGGTGGCCAACCGCAACCTGCGGTGGGGCCGCCAGCGCTTCGACATGTATTTCAACGCCACGCGGCTGGAAGGCCGCACCAACTACCGCATCACCGATGGCACCGAGCGGCGCCTGGACCGCCTGCTGTACCAGCCGGACTGGTCGCTCAATGGCTCGGTGATCTGGCGCATGCCGTGGAAGAGCTCGCAACTGCGCCTGTCCGGAACCTATCGCAGCCGGATGCTGGTCGATTTCGGCGATACCCAGTGGCTGGACTCGTACTACGACCCGTACATGACCTTCAACATGGCCTTCAGCCACAAGGTCAGCAGGCACGTGACGCTGAAGTACGAAGCCAAGAACCTGTTCAACACCCAGCCGACCTACAGCACCGGTCCGAACGGGCGCTTCCGCACCGAGATCGACGACTACGGCCGCTTCTTCTACTTCCACATCATCTACAACTGAGGGCGCAGCCGTGGACACGATCAATCGCAGGCGATTCCTGGCCCTGGCCGGCCTGTCCGCCGCCGGCGCCTGGATGGGCACGGCACGCGCGCTGGCCGCGCAGGCCGATGCCACCGCGCTGAACCCGCGCAACCTGCTGGCCTCGCCACGCTTTGCCAGCACACCGTTCACCCTGGGCGTGGCCTCGGGTGATCCGTCCGCCGATGGCATGGTGCTGTGGACGCGGCTGGCGACCGAGCCGCTGGTGTTCGGCGGTGGCATGCCGGCCCGGCCGATGGTGGTCGAATGGCAACTGGCAGCGGACGAAGGCATGCGCAAGGTGGTACGCCAGGGTTCGGCGCTCGCGCATCCCGAACTCGGCCACGCGGTGCACGTGGAACTGGACGGGTTGGCGCCCGGACGGCCCTACTGGTACCGCTTCACCGTTGGAAGCCACGCCAGTGCAGTCGGTTGTACCCGCACGCTGCCTGCGGCCACGGCGGCGGTGGATCGCGTGCGCTTTGTGGTGGCCGGCTGCCAGCACTACGAAGAGGGCCACTACACCGCGTGGCGGCGCATCGCCGAGGAACCGCTGGACTTCGTCTTCCACTACGGTGATTACATCTACGAGGGCGAAAGCCAGCCAGGCCTGCGGAAGATGAACGGCCAGCCGTTCACCAACCTGCGCAATCATGTCGGGCCGCAGACCTACACGCTCGACGATTACCGTCGACGCTACGCCCAGTACAAGAGCGACGGCGACCTGCAGGCCGCGCACGCGTCGGCCCCCTGGTTCGTCACCTTCGATGACCATGAAGTGGACAACAACTGGGCCGGCGCCGAGGACCAGGACGATACGCCCAGCGAGGTGTTCCTGCTGCGCCGTGCGCAGGCGTTCCAGGCGTACTACGAGAACATGCCGCTGCGCCGTTCGGCCTTCCCCCGCGACGGCCACATGCAGCTGTACCGGCGCGCACGCTACGGCACGCTGATGGACCTGCACCTGCTCGACACCCGCCAGTACCGCAGCAAGCAGGTGAACATGGCGCTGCGTGAGGACGTGGAATCACCGGAGCGCAGCATCGTCGGTGCGAAGCAGGAGCGCTGGCTGTTCGATGGGCTGGCCGATGCCGCGCCGCGCTGGCACACCATCGCCCACCAGGTGGCGCTGGGCAACTACATGCGCGAAAAGGACGGGGTGGTGCAGTCGTCCGATGACCAGTGGTCGGGCTACCTGGACAGCCGCCGGCGCCTGCTCGACCACATCCAGAAGGTCGGCTTCGGCAACGTGGTGACCGCCTGTGGCGACGCGCACCGGCATTACGCCAGCGACCTGGTGCAGGACCATCGTGATTCGGGCGTGGTCTCCAGCGAGTTCCTTGCCACTTCGATCACGTCCGGTGCCGATGGCCAGGGCGTGGACGCTTACGCCCGCAACCAGCTTGCGCACAGCCCCAATCTGAAGGCGACCACCGACAAGCGTGGCTATGTGCTGTGCGATGTCACCCGTGATGCGTGGATCGGCGACATGAAGACGCTGGATACGGTGATGCGGCCGAACGGTACCGTGCAGAGCTGGAAGCGCTACGCGGTGGCGCACGGCCGGCCGGGGCTGCAGGAGGCCTGAATCTACCGGTCTGCGCTGTAGAGCCGAGCCTACGCTCGGCTGCTTTTTCGGGGCAATGCGACCAGGGCGAGAAGCAGCCGAGCGTGGGCTCGGCTCTACAGGGGATTCCTCAATCGTGCTCGAACCGCAGCGGTTCGGTGCCCATCGCCGGGTCACTGGTGCCGGGGCGACCATCCTCGGCGCGGCCCGCCAAACGCAGCACACTCTCACCCGCGCTGACGCGCAGGTCGTACCAGCCTGCCGTGGGTGCCGCGTCCCAGGCCACCGTCGTTTCCGCGCGCGCCGGCAGTGCCAGCATCTGCTCTGGCATGTGCCCGGCATAGGCGCCAGCCTGCATGCGCAGCGGCTGTGCGTTGTCCTCCAGGTTGCGCAGGTGCAGCCGCAGTTGGCCATCCGCGTGATCAATCGACGCCTGCACGGCAGGCGTCCTGGCCGCACCCTGGAAGTGACGATGGAAGCCGTTCGGCCCAAGCAGCCACAGGTCATAGCGACCCTGGGCGTCCAGCGGCCAGCGCTCGCGCAGCGGCACGCCCGGGACCAGCGTGTAGCGGCGGGGCACCGCCTCCAGCCGCAGCCGGTCGTAGACGTGCAGTACGGCCGCCGCACCATCGCAGGACAGCGTCAGATCCACGCCCGAGGCGTCGACCGCCGCCAACGACGCCTGTGGACGATAGGGCAGGGCACGCGCCGGGCGTACACCGCTTTCCTGTTTCGCCGGCTTCAGCCCCTCCGGCAGCGCGGGCACGGTGCGTCCCGGCAAAGCAGCAGCACGTGCCGCCACTGCGCTGACGTCCGGCAGGCCGCGGACGAACGGCCGGGTATCGCGCTGGGCAAAGTCGAAGGCGTTGCTGAGGTCGCCGCAGACGGCGCGGCGCCACGGCGAGATATCCGGTGCCGCCACACCAAAGCGGCGTTCGATCAGTCGAATGACCGAGGTGTGGTCGTAGATCTGCGAATCGACCCAGCCGCCGCGGCTCCAGGGCGAGATCACGTACAGCGGCACGCGCGGACCCAGCCCATACGGGCGGCCGCGCAGCTCGGCGGCATCGTACTTCTCGTCTCCCGGTGCCGGATGGCGGTGGTACTCGCCCTCGGTGCTGACCGAAGACGTACCCGCCCAGCCAGTGCCCACCGGTGAAGGAGGAGCCGGCGGCGGCATGTGGTCGAAGAAGCCGTCGTTCTCGTCGAACATCAGTAGCAGGGCGGTGCGGCTCCACACCTGCGGATCGGCGGTCAGCGCATCCAGCACGCGCGCGGTATAGGCCGCGCCCTGGACGGGGCTGGAGGGTCCCGGGTGCTCGCTGCCGGCCGCGTCGGCAATGATGAAGCTGACCTGCGGCAGGCGCCCGTCGATGACGTCCTGGCGCAGCTGCGCCAGGCCACGCGTGCTGACCCCGCGTGCGCGCAGCTGCGGGTCATGCCCTGGCGCTGCGCGGTGGGCCTGGCGGAAGGTTTCGAAGCCGGCCAGCGGGTTGTCGGTGAAGTTGTCGGCCATGTCCTGGTAGATCTGCCAGGACACGCCCGCCTTCTGCAGGCGCTCGACATAGCTGGTCCAGCGATACGACGCCGGGTGCCCACCCTGTTCGGGAAAGTTGTCGTGCGAGTTGGCGATCACCGGGCCACCGGCACGCGCGTGCGCGTCGTTGTGGCCGGTCCACAGGAAGACCCGGTTCGGGTTGGTGCCCGCCTGCATCGCGCAGTGGTAGGCGTCGCAGATCGTGAAGGCATCGGCCAGCGCGAACTGGAACGGCAGATCGCTGCGCTGGAAGTAGCCCATCGCGTGGTTCTGCTTGGCCTTCGGCCATTGCCCCATGCGCCCGTGGTCCCAGGCGCGCTGTGCATCCGGCCAGGTGTGCGGCGTGCCTTCCACCCGCATGTAGCCGAAGTGCGCGCCGGTATCCAGCGGGAAGGGGGCGATCGCGCGCGTGCCGCTCGCGTCGGGCTGCAGCCACAGGCTGCGGGTGCAACCGCCGGCCTGCAGTGCCGGCGCCGGGGCCACGAAGCGATCGCCGAAACCACGTACCCCCGGCAGCGTGCCGAAGTAGTGGTCGAACGAACGGTTCTCCTGCATGAACACCACGATGTGCTGCAGGTCTTCCAGACTGCGGGTCTGCGCCGCAGGCGCGATCGCTGCGGCGCGGGCGATGCTGGGCAGCAGCGGGGAAAGGCCAGCGGCAACGCCGGCCTGCAACAACCGGCGTCGGCCGATATCGGTCACGGGCTCACTCACAGGTCCACACGGAAGGAGATGCCGACGGTGCGCGGGGCGCCGATGAAGGCGTTGTCGCGGCCGTCCACCCCAGCAAGATACCGCTTGTCGGTCAGATTGCTCACCACCAGGTTGGCACCCATGCCCTTCAGCCGCGGCGACAGGCCCTGCAGGTCGAAGCCGATGTTGGCGTTGAACACGGTGGCCGAGGGCAGCTTGCTGACGTTGGCGGCGTCGAGATAGCGCGTGCCCAGGTAACGGCCGGACAGGCCGAAGTTCCAGTTCTCGCCCTGCCAGTCCGCCGACAGGACGAGGGTCTGTTCGGGCTGGCCGATCACCTTGGCGCCGTCGACGATGCCCAACTGGGTATCACGCGCGGCATCGCCACTGCCCAGGTACTTGGAGCGGTTGTAGGTATAGGCGGCGTTGAGGCGCCAGCCGTTGTCCCAGCCATAGCCGAACGCCGCTTCCAGGCCGTTGCTTTCCACGCCGCCGAAGTTCTCGTAGACGCCGTCGGTCTCGCCCAGGTAGTCGATGCCGCTGACGAAGCCGGCCGGCAGGTAGACGATGCGGTTGTCGAACTTGATGTTGTACAGCGTGACCGAGGCGGTCAGCGGCCAGCGGCTGATGCGCATGCCCACTTCGATGTTGTCGGCGGTCTCCGGCTCGACGTTGCGGAAGCGCTGCGGGTCGGTCTCGCCGAGCACGCCGGAGGGAATGGCGGCGAAGTTCTGCGAGAAGCCCGCGAACAGCTCCATGCCTTCCACGCCCGGCGCCCAGGTGAAGCCGGTAGAGAGCAGCGGATCCGACCTGGAATCGGACGTCACGTGTTCGCTGGCGCCGATCACCCGGCGGCGCGACTGGTCGACGAAGAACTGCTTCACGCCCAGGCGCGCGCTGAACGGCCCGAAGCGGGCGACGTCCTCGACGTAGTACATCTGCTCGTCGACTTTGTACTTGTCTTCGAACTGCACCCAGTACGGCTGGTGGTCGAAGGCGATGTCCTGGCCGACGTTGAGCAGGCGGTGCCAGTCGCGGCGTGCCGAGCGATCCAGCTTCTCGACCCACAGGCCACCCCGGAGGGTGTTGCCGATCGCACCGAAGGTCTGCCGCCACTCGACGTCGGCGGTCACGCCCATGCGGTCATTGTCGTAGTGGGTGTGGCGGTAGGACTGCGCGCCCAGCACGTTGCCGGCATAGCAGTCCGGATCGTATTCGGCGGTGAAGCCCAGCCGCGGCGTGCAGTTGGCCAGGCGCTGCGCGGCGCTGCCGTCGGGACTGACGAAGAAGATCTGGCCACGGTTGCTGCCGCCGTACACGGTCTTGCCACCGAGGTACTCTGACTCGGGACGGCCCGCACCGTCATCGCTGACCTGCGCCAGGTACGGTGGCAGCCAGTCGCCACGACCTTGCATGCGGTGTCCGTAAGCCGCCACCGAAGCCTTGAAGCCGTTGCCCGCATCGAAGGCCGCGCGCAGGTAGCCGAAGGTGTTCTCGCGCAGCGCGCGCGAGCCGGAGCGGTAGTTCTGGTCCAGGTAGGGAATGCCGGTGAGGGTGCCGACCAGGTTGTCGCGATCCGGATTGGTGGCGAAGCCGTTCGGCGACACACTGGTGTATTCCGGCTCGTCGGCATCGTTGTAGGACAGGTAGCCGGTCAGCGTCCAACGGTCGAGTTGGGTGATGAACTTGCCGGCAATGTGGTCGTTGCTGGCCTTGCCGCTGCCGTCGATCCAGTCCTGCACGCGCGCCGACGAGGCGCTGACCCAGGCGCGGGTGTGGCCACCGAGCAGGCCGGTGTCGTAGCGCACGTAGTACTTGCGCGCCTCGTTGTCACCGGCACCGACCACGAAGCGCAGGCGGCTGTCCTGCAGCGGGTCGCTGGTGAGGAAGTTGAGCGTGCCGCCGAGGGCCTCGTTCGAGCGCGAGGAGATATCGGCGGTGCCCTGGCTGACCTCCACCGTTTCCAGGTCGAGGGTGTCGATGTAGCGGTTGGCCAGCGAGCCGCCGCCATAGCCCGAGCCGCCGTTGGGCAGGCCGTCGATGGTGGTGCCGATCTGCTGGGTGTCACGGTTGGTGACGAAGCCACGCATGCTGATCTGCGTGCCCCACACCGACGAACCGGTGGCGTCGGCCTCGCTGACCACCACGCCGGGGACTTCATTGAGCGCGTCGTTGACGCTGCTCATCACGGTCTGCCGGTTCAGCGTTTCCGCACGTACCGAAGTCTTGGCGTAGCTGGTGGCCTGGCCGATCACCTGCACCTGGTCGAGGGTGCGGGCCTCACTGCTGCGCGCTTCAGCGGCATCGCCCTGCGGTGCTCCAGCCAGGGCGTCCAGTGCGGGGGCGATCAGCAGGGCAAGCAGCGAGACACGGGGAAAGCGCGCAGACATTCGCATCGAGACCGGACCTTCAGGGGAGGGAAGCCCCGGAGTGTCGGCAGCGCCAATGACATCGGCATGACGTGACGATGCAGGAATCGTGTTGTGCGACGGCCGGCACCTGCGGCCTGCTTCAGTACCGCGCGTCCTTGGGTTTCGGGTCGCGTGGCCAATCCTTGCCCTTGTTGGCGAAGTCCGGCCGCGGCTGGTTGATGAAATAGCCGGCGATGTCCACCGCATCCTGGTCGGGCATCACCTGCTGGCCCAGTGGCGGCTCGCGGGTCACCGCCGGTGGCATGTTGTGCTTGATGAAGCCGGCGGCCTTGTACAGGCGCGCCATGCCGGCGCCGATGTTGAAGCTGTGGTCGCCCCATAGTGGCGGGAAGGCGATGTCACCGCTGGCGTCGCGCCGTCCTTCGCCGTTGTCGCCATGGCAGGCGGCGCACTGCACGGCGTACAGCGCCTGGCCACGGACCGGGTCCGGGGTCAGCGTGCTGTCGATGGGGCCCTCACTGGGCGCGGCCACCGTTGCACCCTCTGGCACCGGGCTGCTCAGCCACGCCATGTAGTCGAGCATCGCGCGCATCTGCGGCGCGTCCTTCGGCAGCGGCTTGCCGTTCATCGAACGCTGCAGGCAGCCGTTGATGCGCTCGGGCAGCCCGATCACCTTGCCCGGACGCGGCATGTAGCGCGGATAGGCGCCGCCGCCGGTATTGAAGTAGTGATTGCCGAAAGGCCGCTTGCCCTCGGCCATATGGCATGAGTTGCAGTTCAGATCGTTGCCGACGTTGTCCGGCAGCAGCCGCGCGGTCTCGTTGAGGATGCGCCGGCCGAGCATCACCGATCCGGCATTGTCCAGGCCGGCAATCTCGTCGGCGCTGGGCGCGGCGTAGTGGCCGACCCGTCTGCCTTGCGCATCGAGGATATCGATCGTGGCGGCCACGGCAGCATCCAGGTCCGGATACAGATGACGGTAGGCGAGGGTACCGGCGCCGGCCAGCATCACCAGGGTGATCGCAGTGCCGGCCAGCAGGCGGGAACGCGTGCGCGAACGCTTCATTGTGCGGCCTCCTGCGGAACGTAGTGCACCGGCTTGTCGCGCACCACCCGGCGCATGCGCGCCACGTCGACCTCGCTCACCGCGCTGGCGTGGTTGCCCCAGCTGCTGCGGATGAAGGTCAGGATCTGCGCCAGGTGCGCGTTCGGCAGGTGCTCGAAGCCCGGCATGCTGAAGGCCATGCGATCGTGCGGGGTGTGCGGCGTGCGTCCGCCGGTCAGGGTCACCTGCACCAGCGAGCTGGGATCATCGGCGAACACGATCGAGTTGCCAGCCAGCGCCGGATAGACGCGGGGCATGCCGCGACCATCGGCGCGGTGGCAGGCCTGGCAGTGCTCGGCGTAGGCCAGCGAACCGGCAGCACGGTAGTCGCCACTGCGCAGCGCGGCGGTGGTGGTGTCGGTACCGGGCGACCACTGCGCACTGCGTCCCTCACGCGCCGGCAGCTGCTTGAGGTAGCGCGCCATCGCCAGCAGGTCGGCATCGGACAGGTACTGCGTGCTGTGCTCGACTACGTCGGCCATGCCACCGAAAGCCGCAGCGCGATCAGTGCGGCCGGTGCGCAGGAACTCGACGATCTCGCCCTCGCTCCAGCTGGCCAGGCCTGTCGATTCGTTACGCAGGTTCTTCGCGTACCAGCCTTCCAGCACCGAACCGGACAGGAACTGGCGGCTGCCATCATCGGCCATCGCCTTTTCCTGGAAGGCCAGGCCGCGTGGCGTGTGGCAGGCGCCGCAATGGGCCAGGCCTTCCACCAGTTCGGCACCACGCTGCTGGCCGGCATCCAGCGCCGGATCCGGGCTGAAGCTGCGCGGGCGTGCGAACAACAGCTGCCACCAGGCCAGCGGCCAGCGCATGTTGGCCGGCCACGGAATCGTGCTGGCGGCGTTGTCCTGCCTCACGGGCTGCACCTCGGCCATGAAATAGGCATAGAGCGCCTTGATTTCGGTATCGCGGGCGATCACGTATGAGGCGTACGGCATCGCCGGATACAGCGGCTGGCCGTCGTGGCGGATGCCGCGGCGAACCGCACGCTCGAAATCGGCGTAGTCGTAGGCACCGATGCCGGTATCCGGATCGGGGGTGATATTGGTCGAGTAGATCGTGCCCATCGGCGTCTGCATGCCGAGGCCACCGGCGAACGGCCTGCCCCCCGGCGCGGTGTGGCACGCCGCGCAGTCGGCGGCGCGCGACACATACCGCCCCTGCGCGATCAGCGCCGGATCGTGGATGTCGACCTGCGCGGTCTGCCGCGGTGCGAACCAGTGCGGCATGCTGCGGGCGATGCCATAGGCGGCGGCCAACGTCGCGGCCAGAGCGAGGGCAAGCTTGATCGAGGTGCGCATGGGTGCACTCTGGGCAAGCACGTGCGCGCGCTCATTGATTCCGATCAATGACTGAACGTGTACAGCTTGCGCGCGAAGCTGAATCATTGCTGCGCTGTCATCAAGCCGTCATCCGCGTGCGATAGATCGGGGCGTATTGGGGCGTTACTGTCCGAGTCTGTCGGATTCCCCCCTATGACGTGCCATGAAGCGCCTGCTGCTGCTGTTGCTGGCGTGCGCCGGCCTGTGGCTGGCTGCATGCTCCTCCTCGATCAATGCCTCGTCCACCTCGCTCGCCGATCGGCTGATTGCGCCAGGTGGTGTCTCGACCCTGCTTGATCGCCCGCGCATCGCTGCGGCCATCGCCGCATTGCCCAACCGCCACGGATTCGCAGCGGGCCGTGATGGCGTGCCGATCTTCTGGCGCGTGTTCGATCCCGGGGATTACGGCGCGCGCTACCACTACCTGCCGCAGCGCCACGAGAACGGCCTGCCATTGGATACCGGGCTGAGCCTGGCCGTGCCGCAGCCCTTCCGCGCGCAGGCGCCGCGTGGCACCGTAGTGCTGCTGCACGGGTGGATGATGAACGGCGATTCGATGCTGCCATGGTCGCTGCAGCTGGCGGAATCCGGCTATCGCGTGGTCACCCTCGACCTGCGCAACCACGGCCAGTCCGGTGCGGGACCGTCCGGCTATGGCACCTACGAATCGGATGACGTCGTCGATGTGATCGGCGCGCTGCGTAGGCGCGGCGAAGTGATCGGGCCGCTGTACCTGTTCGGCGTGTCCTACGGCGCCGCCACGGCCGTGTTCACCGCCGACAAGCTCGGCGACCAGGTGGCCGGCGTGGTGGCGATGGAGTCATTCGCCAATGCCGGCGTGGCGATCCGCACGATGATCCCGCACCTGATGGGGTTGCAGCCGGACGGACTGAAAGCGCAGGCGATGGCGTCGTACGCGCGCTGGCGCTATGGCGGTCAGGACATCAACCAGGTGATTGCTGCGGCCAGCCGCCGCATCGACGTCGATCTGGACCGCGTGGACGTCGCGCGTGCGCTGGCCGATACCCGCGCCTGCGTGCTGCTGCTGCATGGACAGGGCGACCAGCACATTCCGGTCAGCCAGGGCCGCGCGCTCGCCCAGGCCAACCCGCGCGCGCACTACATCGAGATGCGCGGCGAGGACCACATCACCCTGCCGCTGCGGCTGGACCTGCTGGCCGGAGTGGTCGACGACTGGATGGCGCGCGACGCGCACCCTCCGCACAGTGCCTGCCCGGCCCCACAGCTGCCGGCCCAGGCCGAGTGGCTGACGCGAAGCTGAAAAAAGGGGACGGAGGGGATTAAGTCGCATCTGCCACAGGTGTGCTGCAAACGACTTAATCCCCTCCGTCCCCTTTTTCTGTCAGGGCAGTCGGTGTGCCAGGGAACGCGCGGAGGCGGCGACGCCGAGCAGGAGTGCTGCTACGCACAGGAAAGCGAAGCCCAGGCTGGTGGCGTGTGCCAGGGCACCGATTGCGGCCGGGCCGGCGAGGATGCCGGCGTAACCCAGTGTGGTGACTGCGGTGATGGCAATGCTCTCCGGCATCACCCGCTGCTGGCCCGCCATCGAGAACAGGGCCGGTACGATGTTGGCACAGCCCAGGCCGACCAGCACGTAGCCCACCAGCGCCACCGCGTACGACGGGACCAGCGTTGCCAGCGTGAACCCCGCCGCCGCCGTGATGCCGCCGAAGACCATCGTGCGGGTCCGGCCAAGGCGTTCGACGATGCCATCGCCGAACAGGCGCATCGCCGTCATCGCCAGGGTGAACAGTGCGAAGCCAGCGCCGGCCTGGTCGCGCGGCACCTGGCGTACCTCGGCCAGGAACACCGCGCTCCAGTCCAGCATCGAGCCCTCGGCAAGGAACACCACGAAGGCCAGCACGCCGATGAACAGCACCACGCCGTGCGGCAGCGCCAGCAGGGGGCCTTCGTGCAGGATGCGTTGCGGACGCCAGTGCGGCGCCGACAGCACCGCGACCAGCAACAGCGCCGCCACCGAAAGCAGCGCGGCCAGCCACAGCGGCGTGCCCAGGATCAGCAGGCCGGTCATGCACCCGGCGCCGACGAATCCGCCGATGCTGTAGAAGGCGTGGAAACCGGACATCATCGCGCGCCCTGCATCGCGCTCGACCGCCACGGCCTGCATGTTCACCGTGCAGTCCATCGCGCCCACACCGGCGCCGAACAGGAACAGGGCGGCGCCCAGCGCAAGCGGCGAGGGCGCCAGTGCCAGCAATGGCAGTGCCAGCAGCACCGCTGCACAGCTGGCCACCAGCAGGCGTCGGCAGCCCAGTCGCCCGGTCAGCGCACCGGCCAGCGGCATTGCCAGCAACGAGCCCAGGCCGAGGCAGAGCAGGACTGCGCCCAGGCTGGCATCGCTCAGCCCGGCCTTGGCCTTGGCATAGGGCACCATCGGCGCCCAGGCAGCGGTGGCGAATCCGGGAATGAAGAAGGCGGCGCGGGTGGCGTGCTGCTGGGCACGTGGGGATGAAGGCGTCATGCGCGGTGCGAAGCTCCAGGGAGCCTCAATGAAAACGTTTTCAGATAGCCTCGGCAAGTGCCATGGGTGACATCCGGCGACGCATACGATTGCAGTGGGCCGGCAGCGTCACTGGTGATTAACCTCGCGCACGCACAGTGGCCGCACGGCCGGCATCCCGCCGGCCGCTGCCGGAGACCTGTACATGAGCACGACACCGACCATCCTCCTCGTCCATGGATTCTGGGGCGGGGCGGCACACTGGGCCAAAGTGATCCTGGAACTGCATCGCAACGGCCACGACCGCGTGCAGGCGGTGGAACTGCCGCTTACTTCGCTGGCCGACGACGCGGGGCGCACGCAGAAGATGATCCGGCAGGTCGATGGACCGGTGCTGCTGGTCGGCCACTCCTATGGTGGCGCGGTGATCAGCCAGGCCGGCAACGAGGACAACGTCAAGGGATTGGCCTACATCGCGGCCTTCGCGCCTGATGCCGGCGAGAGCCCGGGTGGCATCACCCAGCAGCACCTGCCGGAGGCGGCACAGAACCTGGCGCCGGACAGCGATGGCTATCTGTGGCTGCGTGCAGACAGGTTCCACGAGAGCTTCTGCCAGGATCTGAGTGACGACGAAGGCCGGGTGATGGCGGTGACCCAGAAGGCGCCGCTGGCCAGCACGTTCGGGGATGCGGTCAGCAATCCGGCCTGGAAGCACAAGCCCAGCTGGTACCAGCTGTCCCGCCAGGACCGCATGATCGCACCGCAGAACCAGAAGGCGATGGCCGCGCGGATGCAGCCCAAGCGCCTGCTCGAGCTGGATGCCAGCCATGCCTCGCTGGCCTCGCAGCCGAAGGAAGTGACCGCGCTGATCCTGGAAGCCAGCGCTGCCATCGCTGGCTGAGGCTGCTTCTGCACAGCGCCGAGCGAGCGCCGGCGCAGCACGAAAGCGCCCGCGATGCACGGAGGCACCGCGGGCGTTGTGGTTACAGCGGCAGGTCGAACACCAGCACTTCGGCGTCGTTGCCGTTTTCCAGGGTCAGCTGGGCTTCGTCGCTGACCTGCAGCGCATCACCGGCTTCCAGGGTGATGCCGTTGACCTGCAGCTGGCCACGCGCCACCTGCACATAGGCGCCACGCCCGTTGCCGAGCGCATGGTGCAGCTTCTGGCCGCCATCGAGGATGGTGGCGAAGATGCGGGCGTCCTGATGGATGCGCAGCGAACCGTCGGCACCGTCCGGCGAAGCGATCAGTCGCAGTTGTCCACGCTTGCTGTCCGGCGGGAAGTGGGTCTCCTCGTACGACGGGGTGATGTTCTCGCTGTCCGGGAAGATCCAGATCTGCAGGAAGTGCACCGTCTCGTCGGCCGAGTGGTTGAACTCGCTGTGGGTGACACCGCTGCCGGCGCTCATGCGCTGCACGTCGCCGTAGCGCAGCACCGAGCCGGTGCCCATCGAGTCCTTGTGTTCCAGCGCACCGCCCAGCACGTAGGAAATGATCTCCATGTTGCTGTGACCGTGGGTACCGAAGCCCTGGCCGCCGATCACCTTGTCTTCGTTGATGACACGCAGCGGGCCGAAGCTGACGTAGCGGGGATCGTAGTAGTTCGCGAAGGAGAAGGTATGGCGCGACGACAGCCAGCCATGCTCGGCCAGGCCACGGGTAGCGCTCTTGCGGATCTGCAGCATGATGGAATCTCCTTGTTCGATGGTTTCGATGGGGCGGGGTGGGCCGGAAGCCTGTGTGTTTCCCCGTTGGAGAGAAGTATCCGCTTGCGCCCCGGGTTTGAAAAACGGATAGTTTTGACAGCCATCATCGAAAAATTCGAATGCTCAAGCTCAGCCTCGATGCCCTGCAGATACTGGATGCCATCGACCGCCGCGGATCGTTTGCCGGTGCCGGCAAGGCGTTGCACAAGGTGCCTTCGACCATCTCCTATACCGTGGCCAAGCTGGAGGAAGACCTGGGTGTCCAGCTGTTCGACCGCGTTGGCCCGCGCGCCGAGCCGACCGAGGCCGGCCGCGCGCTGCTGGACGAAGGCCGGCACCTGCTGCGTGCGGCCCGCGAGCTGGAGCTGCGGGTGCGCCGGGTCGCGTCGGGCTGGGAGACCGAGCTGACCCTGGCGGTGGATTCGGTGTTCCCGACCTGGCTGCTCGGCCCGGATATCGCCGCATTTCGACAGGCCGAGGCGCCGACCCGGTTGCGACTGATCGGCGAGGCGCTGTCCGGCACCTGGGAGGCCCTGCTGGACCGGCGTGCCGACCTGCTGGTCGGTGCGCCGGGCGAGGGACCCAGTGGCGGCGGTTACGTGGTGGAGCCCCTGGGCACGGTGGGGTTCGTGTTCGCCGTCGCACCCGAGCATCCATTGGCCGCGGTGCCCGGCGTGCTCGGTCGCGAACAGCTGGCTGAGCACTGTGCGATCGCCGTTTCCGATTCCGCGCGCAGGTTGCTGCCGCGCACCGTTGGACTGCTGATGGGGCAGGAGATGCTGACGGTGCCGGACATGGCCAGCAAGCTGAAGCTGCAGTGCGAAGGCGTGGGCTTCGGTTTCCTGCCCGAGCCCTGTGCACGCGCCGCAGTGGCGCGCGGCCAGCTGGTGATCCGTGAGGTGGAGGAACACAAGCCGGAGGAGACGTTCTGGCTGGCCTGGCGCACCGGTGAGGAGGGCGCTGCCCTGCGCTGGTGGCGGGAGCGCCTGCGCAGGCCGGAGCTGCTGTCGGAGTGGTGGCAGGCGATGGCCAGGGGGTAGGGGTTTGGCAGGGCTGCGCCCTGCACCCGCCGTAGTGCCGGCCGCTGGCCGGCAACATTCGAAGCAACAGCAACAGCAACAGCAACAGCAGAAGCTGGTTTCCTGAGGGACGGCGGGGTGGGGCCGGTTGCGGGAGACGCCGTAAACCCCCAGACCGGCCCAGCCGCTGGCGGCTGTGCGTTCGGGCGCTTGCGAAGCAGTGCTTCGCAAGCAAAGCGCCCTCACCCCTGGGGGCTTGGCCGCGGCTTGCTCGTGTGCGCTTTCCTGCGCACACGGCAAGACCGGGGTTGGGCGTCCTGCCCAACCCGCCCGAGGCATGCCTCGGGCCCATGCCGCGGACACTCCCGCAACCGGACCCACCCCGCCTTCGACAGTTTTCCGCGATCTGTCGGAACGGCGTACTGCTCTGGTAGGTGTCGACCTTGGTCGGCACGGTAGATCCACGCCATGCGTGGATGCTCTTCGATCAATTATCGAAATACTCGAACTCGATGGAGATTCACCCACGCATGGCGTGGATCCATCAGATAGCGGAAATCTGTCAGAGGTGGGGCGGCATGGACAGGCAGGACCGTTGGCGGCATGGATGCCGCCATCGAGCCTCCATGGATGGGTTTACGGCGTGTCCTGCCTGTCCATGCCGCCCTGCCAACCCACGGAATGCCAGCTTTTGCTGTTGAGGTTGCCGGCCAGCGGCCGGCACTACCAGGGGTGCAGGGCGCCGCCCTGCCGAAGAACACACATAAAAAAACAGCAGGCCGAGGCCTGCTGTTTCGGTGTAATGGTGCGCCCGGAGAGATTCGAACTCCCGACCGCCTGGTTCGTAGCCAGGTACTCTATCCAACTGAGCTACGGGCGCCAATTACATAAACTTGTTGTGTTGACTGTGTATGGTGCGCCCGGAGAGATTCGAACTCCCGACCGCCTGGTTCGTAGCCAGGTACTCTATCCAACTGAGCTACGGGCGCGCGGTACACAATCAAATTTTAAAGCATTTCCAGCGGCGGATGCTGAAAACCTGTCGAGTGGTGCGCCCGGAGAGATTCGAACTCCCGACCGCCTGGTTCGTAGCCAGGTACTCTATCCAACTGAGCTACGGGCGCCCTGCGACAGGAGCGGAATTATGCGGATGTCGGCGCGGACCGTCAACAGTTTTGTGAAAATTTTCATCCAACTGAATGAAAAAGAGGTCAGCCACAGCGTCCGGGGCTTTCAGCCACGCGAAATGATCGGCGCGCGTGCCCAGCTCCTGCGCCGACAGCACGCACAGTTGTGCGTCCACGTTCGGCAGCTTCGCCAGCAACGCCTGCATCGATCCGGTCGGCGCCAGCCAGTCGTGTTCCATCAACACCGCCTGCGCGCTGCCGTGCACGCGCGCCATCTGCGCATCGAGATCCTCCTCCATGCCGACCGCGGCGTAGTGGTTGTTCAGGCCCACGCGCGCCCAGTCGGCGATCAGTCCGCGTGCTTCGGTGCCACCAAAGCCAAGTCGGCGCCCGTGCAGCACGCCCTGGCGCTGTGCGATCCACGGCAGGAAGCGGTAGACCAGCGGCAGCAGCCAGCCGCGTGGTGGCGGAAAACCGCGCCAGAACGGCGAGCCGCTGGCCGCCAGCCACAGCCGGTGGAAGTGCTTCGGATTGCGCCCGGCGTGCACGCAGGCCAGCTGACCGCCGAGGCTGTGGCCGCCGATGATCCAGGGCAGGGCGCCGCCCTCGTGATCGGCGGCGGCCAGGATCGCCTGGCTGCCCGGCAGATCCTGTTCAAGTACTTCGCGGTATCCCCAGTCCTGCGTGCGCGATGGGCGCAGCGAACTGCTGCCATTGCCGCGCCACTCATGCAGGTATACCGCCACGCCCCTGGCTGCCAGCGCCAATGCCAGCGGCAGGTAATGGCGTGCAGCCACGCCCAGCGCCGGCAGCCACAGCAGCCGCGCGATCGGCTGCGCAGGCACGCAGGCAATCACCTCGTAGCGGTGGCCGTCGTCGCACTGCACGGCGAGGTTGCGCGGCGCCAGGTTCATGCGTGCGGCGCCGCGCCGAAGTGATCGAGGACCAGGACCTCGCTGCGGCCGGGGGCATGGCCCTGCTGCAGGCCGCGCGCAACATAGTCGATGCCGGCTTCGCAGGCGTTGGCCAGGCTCAGGCCGTTGCACAGCTGCGCGGCGATGGCCGAGGCCAGTGTGCAGCCGGTGCCATGTGCATCCAGCGGCAGGCGGGCGTGGATGAATTCTTCGCTGCTGACGCCGTCGAAGTAACGGTCGATCACACGATGGCCTTCCAGCAGGTGTCCGCCCTTGAGCAGTACGGCACCGGCACCGAGGTCGAGCAGGTCGGAGGCCGCCCGTTCGGCATCATCGCCATTGCTGATCTTCCGGCCCACCAGCAGTTCCGCCTCCGGTATGTTCGGGGTCACCAGCGTGGCCAAGGGAATCAGGCGTTCGCGCATCGCCTGCAGGGCATTGTCTTCCAGCAGGCGTGCGCCGCTGGTGGCGACCATCACCGGGTCCAGTACCACGTGCGGCGGCCGATGCTGCTCCAGTGCATCGGCGACGGTGTGGATCACTTCGGCGTTGGCCAGCATGCCCAGCTTCACCGCGTGGATGTCGAAGTCGTCGAAGCAGGCCTCCAGCTGCGCGCGCAGGAAACCGACCGGTGGCACATGCACGGCGATGACGCCGCGGGTGTTCTGCGCGGTCAGCGCGGCGATCGCGGAAAGACCGTGCACGCGATGGGCAGCGAAGGTCTTCAGGTCGGCCTGGATGCCCGCGCCGCCGCCGGAGTCGGAACCGGCGATGGTCAGGGCGGAAACGGGCGTGGTCGGGCTCATCCAGCGATTGTGCCGTGGTCCAGCTGGGGAAAGTAGATCCACGCCATGCGTGGATGCCTTGGTAGATGGGGTCAGGGCCCTTTTTCGCAGGAAAAGGGACCTGACCCCCAGAGCGCGGCCCTCAGTGCCGCCAACGCGCCCACTGCTGGTACAGCACATAACCCAGCCCGGTCAGGCCGGTCAGCAGGGCGGGGGCGAGCAGGGCGTGGTACTGCCAGCGCATGAACAGCCAGGCGCCGAGGATGCCGCCGCCGAGGAAACCGCTGATGATCAGGCCGCTGAGGGTCAGTCGCCGCACCTGCAGCGGCAGGCCACGCAGCAGGTGGCCCAGGCCGATGCCGAGGTCGGTGAACATGCCGCTGAGATGGGTGGTGCGCACCACCGCGCCGCTGAAGGTCGTGGCCATCGCGTTCTGCAGGCCGCAGGCCATCGCGGCGGCCAGTGCGCCCCAGATCTGGTGGCGTTCGAACAGCGGAATGGCCACCAGCAGCAGCGCTGACTCCAGCGCCAGCGCCACGCCGTAGCGTCGGCCCAGTTGCAGGGTACTGTCCTGGATCAGCAGGCCGCTGAGCATCGCGCCCAGCGAGAACGCGATCAGCAGCCCCCACAGATGGCCGACCGCGCGCCAGTCGCCCTGCGCCAGCGCCATGCCGAGCTGGCTGGTGCTGCCGGTCATGTGGCTGACTGCCTGGTGCTCGAAGCCGAGGAAGCCGACCACGTTGACCATGCCGGCCACGCACGAGAGCGCGACCGCGCCGATCCAGACCCAGGTGGGCAGGCGGATTCCCATCGGCGGGGCCCCTCAGGGCCCGCCGAGGCCGCCGTTGAACTGCAGCTCGCTGAAGGTGTTGCTGGCCGGGTCGAACACCGCGCCCCAGAACTGCGCGCCGCCGTCGCAGACGCGGATCGCTTCCCGCGCCGGATTGATGCCGCTGTCGTCGGGCAGATGGAAGGCGTTGATATAGATCAACCGCTTGCCAGCGCTTTCGATGCCGACGTACTGGCGGTCGAAGTCCAGCACCTTCGGCACCTGGGCCTCCAGCGACGACAGCTTCGCTTCCAGCTGGTCGACCTGCTGGCGGCTGGGTGCCCAGTAGCCGCTGACCCGCCCGGGCTCGCGGCCCGGGCTGGGCCGCGAGCAGGTATCGAGCACCTGCGCGGCGATGATCGGGCGGGTGACCACCCAGGACTGGCCGGTGCGCGCGGCAGTCGGCACGCTGGCCGGGCCGCGCGTGGTGGTGCAGGCACCCAGGACGGCGGCGAGGGCGATCGCCGCCGTGGGCAGCAGCAGGCGGGTGCAGCGGTTCACAACACCTCCGAAGCGTAATCGGCCAGGCGCGAACGCTCGCCACGGCGCAGCGTGATGTGCGCGCTGTGCGGCCAGTTCTTGAAGCGATCCACCGCGTAGGTCAGGCCCGAGGTGGTTTCGGTCAGGTACGGCGTGTCGATCTGCTCGACGTTGCCCAGGCAGACGATCTTGGTGCCGGGGCCGGCACGGGTGATCAGCGTCTTCATCTGCTTCGGGGTGAGGTTCTGCGCCTCGTCCAGGATCAGGTAGCGTGACAGGAAGGTGCGGCCGCGCATGAAGTTCATCGAGCGGATCTTGATGCGGCTGGCCAGCAGATCGTTGGTGGCCTGGCGGCCCCAGGTGCCGCCTTCCTGGTTGTGCGTCAGCACTTCCAGGTTGTCGGTCAACGCGCCCATCCACGGCGTCATCTTCTCTTCCTCGGTGCCGGGCAGGAAGCCGATGTCCTCGCCGACGCTGACCGTGGCGCGGGTCATGATGATCTCGCGATAGCGCTGCTGGTCCATCGTCTGCGCCAGGCCGGCGGCCAGTGCCAGCAGGGTCTTGCCGGTGCCGGCGGTACCCAGCAGCGTGACGAAGTCGATCTCCGGGTCCATCAGTGCGTTGAGGGCGAAGTTCTGCTCGCGGTTGCGTGCGCTGATGCCCCACACGGCGTGGCTGCCGTGGCGGAAATCATCGACCAGCGACAGCACCACCTTGCCGTCGCCGACCACGCGGCTGACGCGCAGCTCGACTTCATCCTCGCCTGGCAGGTAGACATACTGGTTCGGATACCACTCCTCGCCGTCCTGCGCCTGGATTTCGTAATGGGTACGGCCCTTGTCGCTCCAGCTGCGCAGGTCGTCGCCGTGGCGCTTCCAGAAGTCTTCCGGCAGTTCGGTGGCGCCGGTGTAGAGCAGGCTGAAATCGTCCAGCGCGCGGTCGTTCTCATAGTCCTCGGACACGATGCCGGCGATGGCGGCCTTGATCCGCAGGTTGATGTCCTTGGAGACGAACACCACCGGCAGGTCCGGGGTTTCTTCCTTCAGGGCCAGGATCGCGCCGAGGATGGCGTTGTCCGGAATGACCTGGCCGAAGCTCTTGCCCGCATCAAAATGGCTGGTCTGGAAGCGCAGCTTGCCGGCGCTCTGCTTGCCGCGCAGCTGCAGGCCGTTGGGGCGCTGCAGCGGAATGCCGTCGGCCAGGTTGTCCAGGCCGGATTCCTGCACCAGCTCGTTGAGGAAGCGGCTCACCTGGCGGGCGTTGCGGCTCGCCTCGGAGGTGCCCTTCTTGCCGTTGTCCAGCTCTTCGATCACCTGCATGGGCAGGTAGACGTCGTGCTCCTCGAATTTGAACAGCGCGGTGGGATCGTGCATCAGCACGTTGGTATCCAGCACGTAGATGCGCTTGCCTCGGGTCATCGTCGATTCCTGGTTACGGACAGGGAAAAACCACCACGGCCTGCTGCGGGGCAGGGTGATGGCAGACACAGTAGGCAGTGGGACTCACTTGGACTGGGAGGCCTTCAGTTCGGCGAGAACCGCATCGGCATGGCCGGCAACCTTGACCTTGCGCCAGGACTGCACGATGCGGCTGTCGGGGGAAATCAGGAAGGTGCTGCGTTCGATGCCACGTACCTGCTTGCCGTACATGTTCTTCATCTTGATCACGTCGAAGGCGTTGCACAGCGCTTCGTCGCCATCGCTGACCAGCGGGAAGCCGAAGCCCTGCCTGGTGCAGAAATTGTCGTGGGACTTCACCGAATCACGCGAGACGCCCAGCACGACCGCACCGGCCTTCTTGAATTCCGGCAGCAGCGCGTTGAAGTCGAGGCCTTCGGTGGTACAGCCCGGGGTGCTGTCCTTGGGATAGAAGTACAGCACCAGCCAGTGGCCGGCGTAGTCGCCGAGGGTGGCCTGGGCGCCACCGGACAGCGCCAGTGGCAGGGAGAGGGTGGTGCGGTCCAGGGTGTCGCCGTTGTTCATGAGGTCCTTCTGTCGAGCCTGGGTTCTTTCTACGACAATTGCATGAAACGCCACGCGCCCGTGAGGGATGCGCGAAAAATCAGGAATTCATTCAGAACTTCATCGGGTCCATGATCGCGTCCAGGTTCAGGTGGTCGCAGAACTCGAGGAAATCGTCGCGCAGCGCGGCGATGTGCATGTTGGCCGGCACGCCGATGGTGACCTGCGCGCTGAACATCTCCGCACCGGTCTGCATGGCGCGGTAGCGCGTGCTCTGCAGGTTCTCGATGGTGATGCCCTGGCGGTCGAAGAAGTCGGCCAGCTGGAACAGGATGCCCGGCTTGTCGGCGGCGATCACTTCGACGATGTAAGGCAGCAGGTTGGACTGCGCCTGCTTGGCGGCGGTGCGGTACCAGACCAGCTTCAGGCCTTCCTCGCGCTCGAGCCGGGTCAGCATCGCCTCGAGCTTGGCCACCGAGTCCCAGGAGCCGGTGGCCAGGGCGGTGACCGAGACATCGCGGCCGACCGTGGCCAGGCGTGCGTCCACCAGATTGCAGCCGCTGTCGGCGATGCGGCGGGTGACGGACAGCAGGGGGGACTCCGGATGCGTCGTATAGGCGTTGATCAGGAGGTGGTTTTCGCTCGGCGCGGGGCGCGGGGTGGTGTCGGTCAAGGCGATTCCGGGTAATGCATGCGTGAGTCTGAATGCCCGCCAGAGGCGGGGATCCACCGGTGTCCAGCATACTTGCCCGTGCTTTCGCGCCGCAAGTAACATTCAGGTCGCCCCCGGCCTGTCGTGGCGGGCGTTTTCCCTTCCCAGCCAAGAGCAGCACGTCCTTGTCCCTTTCCGGCCTCATCACCGCGCTGGCGACCCCGTTCCGGGCCGACGGTGCCCTCGATCCCGATGGTTGGCAGCGCCTGCTGCACCTGCAACTGGAGGGTGGCGTCCATGGCGTTGTCGTGGCCGGCTCGACCGGCGAGGCGGCCACCCTGACCGACGCCGAGTACGACCAGCTGCTGGCCAGTGCGGTGGAACGCATCGGCGGCCGCATTCCCGTCATGGCCGGCACCGGCTTGTCCGGCACCGCCAAGACCATCGAACAGACCCGTCGTGCCGCCGCACTGGGCGCCAGCCATGCGCTGGTGGTCACCCCGCCCTACGTGCGGCCGACCCAGGCCGGCCTGATCGCGCACTACCGCGCGGTTGCCGACCAGGGCGGGCTGCCCGTCGTCCTGTACAACGTGCCTGGCCGCACCGGCTGCGACATGCAGCCGGAGACCGTCGCCGAGCTGGCCAGCCACCCCAACATCGTCGGCATCAAGGAAGCGGTCGGTGACACCGGCCGGGTACACGCGCTGCTGGCACTGCGCAGCCCGCAGTTCGCGGTGCTCAGTGGTGACGATGGCACCGCGGCCCGTTCCATCCGCGCCGGTATCGATGGCCTGATCTCGGTGGGTTCCAACGTGCTTCCCGGCGCCTACCGCCGGATGTGCGAGCTGGCCGCCGCGCACGACCATGAAGCCACCGAGTCGTGGGATGCGCGCCTGCAGCCGTTCCATGATTTCTGTGGCGTCGAACCGAACCCGATCCCGGTCAAGGCGCTGCTGCGCCGCATCGGCATCGGCCACGACCTGCGCCTGCCACTGCTGCCGCTGTCGGCAGCGCATCACCCGGCCGCCGATCATCTTGCGGGCGACATCGCCGCCCTCGAAGCCCTTTCCAGCCACTGACCTTCCGTCTTGGTCTGACCCAGGAGATTCACATGCGTCAATCCGTTTCCACCGTCCGCGTGCTGTCCTATGCCCTGCTTGCTGTGGCGGTCGCTGCCGGCACCACCGGCTGCTTCAAGCGCGGCGTCAAGGGCGACTACGCCCTGGCCCCGGAAATGCGTCCGCTGGAAGTGCCGCCGGACCTGAACCTGCCGGCCACCACCGGTGACAACAAGGTGCCGACGCTGGCCTCGGCGACCAAGCCGGCGGCACCTGCCGCGGCTGCCCCGGCCGTGGGCACCACGGGCTTCACCATTGCCGGCGGCAAGGAAGAAGCCTTCGCCAAGGTCGGCACGGCGCTGGAAGGCGTGGAGGGCGTGACCATCGCCAGCCGCGCGCAGCTGCTGGGTTCGTACGACGTGGCCTATGAAGGCAGCAACTTCCTGGTCCGCGTGGTTGCCGTCGATGCTGGCGCCTACATCTCCGCGGTCGATCCGCGTGGCCTGCCGGCCACGGCCGCAGCACCGGTGAAGCTGATCGCTGCGCTGAAGGCGAAGCTGGCGCCGTAAGGGCCGGTCGAGCGGGTGCGGGCCCAGGTCCGCAGCTGCCCGGGTAGAGGCCGACCTGGGTCGGCGCTTCTGTGCCAACCAAGGTTGGCACCTACCGGATCCTGCGGTTGGCGTATGCCGGAAAACGCAAAAGGGCGCCCAAGGGCGCCCTTTTCGTTGCTGCAACGGGCGCTTCTCAGCGCTCCAGCAGTTTCAGCTTGTCCGGCTTGCCATCCCACTCGCCGGCGTCGGCAGGCGGATCCTTGCGCACGGTCAGCACCGGCCACGCCTTCGCCAGCTCGGCATTGAGGGCGACAAAGCCCTCCTGGCCGGCGGGGACATCGTCCTCCGGGAAGATCGCGTTGACCGGGCACTCCGGCTCGCAGAGGGTGCAGTCGATGCACTCATCCGGGTCGATCACCAGGAAGTTCGGGCCTTCGTGGAAGCAATCCACGGGGCACACTTCCACGCAATCGGTGTGTTTGCACTTGATGCAGTTTTCGGTGACGACAAAGGGCATGGGCTGGGGGTGGATCGATTCCTGAACCCGCCAATTCTAGAACAGGTTGGCCCCCGGTGTCGGCGCGGAGCCGAAAACGGGCGTCTGGCAGGCGCGGCCGTGGCGGCCGTTGGCGGCATGGCAGGGCCTGTGCGACGCTGCGCGGCAACCGGCCGTGGTGGCCGGGCTCCCTTTCCAACAGGATCTTCCATGTCTCACGCCCAGCCCGGCGTCGCCTCCCACGGCGGTGAAAACACGGCCTTCATCGTCCTGATCAGCTGCGTGGCCACCCTCGGTGGGTTCCTGTTCGGCTTCGACAGTGGTGTCATCAATGGCACGGTCGATGGCCTGCGGCAGGCCTTCAATTCCAGCGAGGCCGCGCTGGGCTTCGAGGTCGCCTCGATGTTGCTGGGCTGCGCGATCGGGGCCTTCCTGGCCGGCTGGCTGGGCGATCGGCTGGGGCGCCGCGGCGTCCTGATCGTGTCGGCGCTGATGTTCCTGGTTTCGGCGCTGGGCGCCGGCGCGGCCCATGCGTCCTGGCTGTTTGTCGCGGCCCGCGTGCTGGGCGGTTTCGCGGTGGGCGCGGCCAGCGTGATGTCGCCGGCCTACATCGCCGAGGTCGCTTCGGCGCGGTATCGCGGCCGACTGGCCACGGTGCAGCAGATGGCCATCATCTGCGGATTGTTTGCGGCGTTCCTCAGCAATTATCTGCTGGCCCGCGCTGCCGGCGCCTCGACCGAGCCGCTGTGGCTGGGCCATGAGGCGTGGCGCTGGATGTTCTGGATGCAGGCGCTGCCCTCCGCGCTGTTCCTGGTGCTGCTGCTGGTGATTCCGGAAAGCCCGCGCTTCCTGGTGCTGAAGGGCCGCCAGGGGCAGGCGAGGGCGGTGTTGTCGCGACTGTACGGCGAGGCCGCTGCCCGGGCCAAGCAGGCCGAGATCGAGGCCAGCCTGGCACAGGACCAGCACAAGCCGCGCTTCGGCGACCTGCGCAGCAGGGCTACCGGCAGGCTGCGCCCGATCCTCTGGGTGGGCATCGGCCTGGCCATGTTCCAGCAGCTGGTCGGCATCAACGTGGTGTTCTACTACGGCGCGGTGCTGTGGCAGGCGGTGGGCTTCTCTGAAAGCGACGCACTGCTGATCAATGTGCTGTCCGGCGCGCTGAGCATCGGCGCCTGCCTGCTCACCGTGCTGCTGATCGACCGCATCGGGCGCAAGCCGCTGCTGTGGGTCGGCTCGGTCGGCATGTCGGTGGCACTGGTGCTGATGGTGGTGGCCTTTGCCAGCGGCAGCCTGGCCGGCGGGCGCCTGCAGCTGTCCGATGGCATGGGTCGGCTGGCGCTGGTCGCAGCCAATGTCTACGTAGTGTTCTTCAACATGTCCTGGGGCCCGGTGATGTGGGTGATGCTGGGCGAAATGTTCCCCAACCAGATCCGTGGCCCGGCGCTGGCGGTGGCGGGGGCCGCGCAATGGACCTCGAACTTCGCGATCACCGTGACCTTCCCGATGCTGCTGGCCGGCATCGGCCTGGCCGGGGCCTATGGCATCTACGCGGTCGCGGCGATCCTTTCGATCTTCTTTGTGGTCCGCTACGTGCGCGAGACCAAGGGCAAGGAGCTGGAGCAGATGGAAGGCTGACGGCCGGCCTGTGTTTCTGCGCCTCCTTTCTTCGTGGGGAGGCGGCAGGCCAGCCGATCCAGGACACGCCGTAAACCCATCCATGGGGGCTCGATGGCGCCATCCATGGCGCCAACGGTCCTGGATCGGCTGGCCTGCCGCCTCTGGTCAGATCATGGGTTGCGCGGACGCAGCGCAGCACGTCGGGGTCGAGCTTGCCGCGAGTACGGAAACTGTGAAGAGCGCGGGCAAGGCCATCCAGGGCAGGACCGTGAGCGCCATGGATGGCGCGACCGAGCCCCCATGGATGGGTTTACGGCGTGTCCTGCCCTGGATGGCCTTGCCCGAGCCCTTTCGGGAGGGGTGGCGCTACAGCGATCAAGCAGGTGGGGTGCGCCAAATCCGGAAAACAGAAAAGCCCGCACGAGGCGGGCTTTTTCGGTTCCTGCTGCGGCGACTGGCGCTCCCTAGGGGACTCGAACCCCTGTTTTAGCCTTGAGAGGGCCACGTCCTAACCACTAGACGAAGGGAGCGTAACTGTGTCGCTGCCGAGGCAGGAGCGCTAGTATATGCACCTCGATGCCATTGGGCAATCCCGAAACTTCAACCGGAAGCGCCAACATCATTTCCCCTGCTACATCACCGTTCAGCCTGCGCGTCATCCCGCGCGACCAGCACACGATCTCCCGCAAGGACATCAGCCCGAACGCCCTGCGCGTGCTTTACCGCCTGCGCGATGCCGGCTTCGGCGCCTACCTTGTCGGCGGCGCGGTGCGCGATCTGCTGGTCAATGGCCAACCCAAGGATTTCGACGTGGCCACCGACGCCACGCCCGAACAGGTCAAGCAGCTGTTCCGCAACTGCCGCCTGATCGGTCGCCGGTTCCGCCTCGCCCACGTTGTGTTCGGCCGCGAGATCATCGAAGTCGCCACCTTCCGTGCCAACAGCGATGACGGCAGCGGCGACCGCGAGATGGAAAACGGCATGCTCGTGCGCGACAACGTGTACGGCACCATCGAAGACGACGCCGTCCGCCGCGACTTCACCTGCAACGCGCTGTACTACGCCATCGAGGACTTCTCGGTGCGTGACTACACCGGTGGTTTCGAGGACGTGCAGGCACGTCTGATGAAGCTGATCGGCGATCCGGTGCAGCGCTACCAGGAAGACCCGGTGCGCATGCTGCGTGCGGTGCGCCTGGCGGCCAAGCTCGGCTTCCAGATCGAAGAGGGCACCGCCGCGCCGATCCCGCAGCTGGCCGGCCTGCTCAACGAAGCCGCACCGGCGCGCCTGTTCGAGGAAGTGCTCAAGCTGTTCCTGTCCGGGCACGGCGTGGCCAGCTTCGAAGGCCTGGAGCGTTACGGCCTGCTCGACGTGCTGTTCCCGGAAAGCGCCAAGGCGTTGAAGTCCAACCGCACCGGCGCGCTGCGCCGCATGCTGGTCGAGGGCCTGGCCAACACCGATGCGCGCGTGGCCAACGACGAGCCGGTCTCGCCGGCGTTCCTGTTCGCACTGCTGCTGTGGCCGGCGTTCTGCCGCGCGCAGGCGACCCTGCTCAAGCAGGGCGTGGCACCGGAAGAGGCACAGCGCCGTGCCGCCGACCGCGTCACCGTGCAGCAGCTGAGCACCATTGCGCTGCCGCGGCGTTTTTCGCTGCCGATGCAGGAGATCTGGCTGCTGCAGTCGCGCTTCGGTTCGCGCCAGCGCAAGCGCGTGTTCCGCACCCTGACCCACCCGCGTTTCCGTGCGGCGTTCGACTTCCTCAGCCTGCGCCAGGTGGCATCGTCCGAGCATGCTGCCGATGTCGAGTTCTGGCGCGACGCGCAGGCGCAGTCCGGACGCGAGCTGGAATCGTCGCTGGATGCGATGCACAGCGAAGAGACCGAGGACGAGAGTGGGGCGCCGCGCAAGCGCCGCCGTCGTCGGCGTCGTCCGGGCGCCACGGCCGGTGCAGCGGGCGAGTAAGCAATGACCCTTGCCTGGATCGGCCTCGGCGCCAACCTTGGCGACGCGGCCGCCACCGTGGGCGCGGCGATTGCCGCGCTGGACGGCCTGCCCGGGACCCGCCTGCGCCAGGCCTCGCGGCTTTACGCAACGCCGGCCTGGGGCAATGAAGACCAGCCGCCGTTCGTCAATGCAGCGGCCTCGGTCGAAACCACGTTGCCGGCCGATGAGTTGTTGCAGGCGATGCTGGCGCTGGAGCAGCGCTTCGGCCGCGTGCGCGATCCGGCGGTGCACTGGGGGCCGCGCGCGCTGGACCTGGACCTGCTGCTGTATGGCGCGCAGGTGCTCGATCAGCCGGGCCTGCAGGTGCCACACCCTTACCTGCACGCGCGTGCCTTCGTGCTGGTGCCACTGGCCGAAATCGCACCGGATCTGGCCATTCCCGGCCATGGCCGCGTGCGGGATGCAGTGATGCGGGTGGATGCCTGCGGGATCGCGCCGATAGGGTGATAATGCCCGGGTTATCTCCCCCGGTTATCAGCACATGAGCACCCACGCAGACAGCAAGCCCTGGACCGTTCCCGCCCTGGCCGAGGCCAAGCGCAATGGCCAGAAGCTGGTCATGTTGACCGCCTACGACGCCGGCTTCGCCCGCACCTTCGACGCAAATGGCGTTGACCTGATCCTGATCGGCGATTCGCTGGGCATGGTCGTGCAGGGCCATGATTCGACCCTGCCGGTGACCGTGGCCGACATGGTCTACCACACCCGCGCCGTGGCCCGCGTGCTGCAGCGTGCGCTGCTGGTGGCCGACCTGCCGTTCGGCGCCGATGCCACCCCGGAGCGCGCGCTGGATGCTTCGCTGCAGCTGCTGCAGGCCGGTGCCGAGATGGTCAAGATCGAAGGGGCCGGCTTCAAGGTCGACATCATCCGCTACCTGGTCGAGCGCGAGATTCCGGTCTGCGCGCACCTGGGCCTGACCCCGCAATCGGTGCTGCGCCTGGGCGGCTTCAAGATCCAGGGCCGCGGCGATGCCGCCCGCCAGCTGGTCGAGGATGCCAAGGCCGTGGCCGCGGCCGGTGCCAGCATCATGGTGCTCGAATGCGTGCCGACCCCGGTCGCCGCGGAAGTGACCGCCGCGGTGGATGTGCCGACCATCGGCATCGGTGCCGGCCCGCAGTGCGACGGCCAGGTGCTGGTGCTGCACGACTTCCTGGGCCTGGACAGCGGTCATCGCCGTCCCAAGTTCGTCAAGGACTTCCTTGCCGAAGGCGGTTCGGTGGCCGGTGCCACCCGCGCCTACGCCGACGCCGTGCGCGACGGCAGCTTCCCCGACGAACAGCACGCCTACGCCCAATGATCCAGACCTTCAACGAACTCGGCGCACTGCGCGCGCAGATCGCCCAGTGGAAGCAGGACGGCCTGCGCGTGGCGCTGGTGCCGACCATGGGCAACCTGCATGGCGGCCACCATTCGCTGGTGGCGCTGGCCCGCCAGTACGCCGACAAGGTGGTGGCGAGCATTTTCGTCAATCCGACCCAGTTCGGCCCGAACGAGGATTTCAACCGCTACCCGCGTACGCCCGAGGCCGACGTGGCCGGGCTGGAGCAGGCCGGCTGCGACGCGGTGTGGCTGCCCAGCGTCGAGGTGATGTACCCGCTGGGCGTGGACAAGACCACGCAGATGCATGCGCCGGGTGTCAGTGAAGTGCTGGAAGGCGCCAGCCGGCCGGGCCACTTCGATGGCGTCTGCACCGTGGTGGCGCGCCTGTTCCTGCAGGTCCAGCCGGACGTGGCCGTGTTCGGCCGCAAGGATTACCAGCAGTTGGCGGTCATCAGGCAGATGGTGACCGAGCTGTCGTTCCCGATCCAGATCGTCGGCGCCGACATCGTGCGCGACGAGGATGGTCTGGCCAAGAGTTCGCGCAACCAGTACCTGAGCGACGAACAGCGCCCCGTCGCGACCACCATCCACCGCACCCTGCTGGGCATGCGCGAGGGCTACGTGGCCGGTCACCCGCGCGAACGCATCGAGGCGGATGCCACCGTCGCGCTGCAGGCAGCCGGGTTCCAGGTCGACTACGCGGTGCTGCGCACCCCGGAGCTGGCCGAGCCGACCTTCGACGGCGGTGGCCGCGTGGCGCTGATTGCCGCGCGGCTGGGCACCACCCGCCTGATCGACAACCTGGAGTTCTGAGCCGCACGTGGCTCCGGGGCGCCCGCAACGGGCGCCTCTCACCATCCCACGGACGGGAGACTGGATATGAAGACCCCTGCCACTGACGCCGGCCGCCTTGCCCGGGCGACGATCCTCGCCGTGCTGGCGGCCGGCATGCTGCCGGCGCAGCTGTTTGGCGGCCTCTTGTTCGCGCTCGAATTCAGGCGCACGCCGATGCCCGCGCTCACCGGCGGTGGGCTGATGTTCGGGCTGGGCCTCTGCAGCGCCATCGCGGTGTTCCTGCCGATGGCGCTGATCCTGCAGTCCCGGCGGCCCTTGCGCCGGATCAGCTTCGCGTTTGTGGGGGCTGCGCTGGGCGCGCTGGCCATGGCGGTCCATGAATGGCCGGGTGCGGTCCAGGGGCCGCTGCTGCAGCGCCTGCGCTATGTGGATACCTTCGATGTGATCCGCTATGGGCTGACGGTGTTGTTGGCCGGGGGGCTGGGCCTGGCCGCCGGGCTGGCCTTCCATGCGGTATTCCGGCTGTCACTGCAGGGCGGTGCCGTCCCTGCCGCGCCAGCGCCGTGGGGCGAGGGCGCCTGAACGGCCTTCAGCGTCCTGCGGCAGCCCCCTGACGACGGCCAAGCGGGTGCTAGAATCCGCTCTTTCCTTTGCCGTTGCAGCGCCCCCATGCACCTGTCCCTGCTCAAGACCAAGATCCACCGCGCCACCGTCACCCATTCCGAGCTGAACTACGAAGGCTCGATCGCCATCGACGACAACCTGCTGGCGGCCACCGGCATCCGCGAGTTCGAGCAGGTGCACATCTGGGACGTGACCAACGGTGCGCGTTTCTCGACCTATGCCATCCGCGCCGAAGCCGGCAGCGGCGTTGTCTCGCTCAACGGTGGCGCCGCGCGCCACGTGCAGGTCGGTGACATCATCATCATTGCCGCGTTCGCCAGCATGACCGAGCAGGAAGCCGACAGCTTCAAGCCGAAGCTGGTGTACGTTGATGGCAAGAACCAGATCACCCACACCAACGACACGATCCCGACCCAGGCCGCATGACAACGAACAACGGATTCGACTCGCTGCATTCCCACGCCCAGCGCCTGAAGGGCGCAAGCATTCCCGGCCTGCTCGCCGCCGAACCCGGCCGCGTACAGGACCTGGCGCTGCGGGTCGGTCCGTTGTACGTCAACTTTGCCCGGCAGAAATACGATGCCGCGGCGCTGCAGGCGTTGCTGGCGCTGGCGGCCGACCGTGACGTCGGCGGTGCCATCACCCGCCTGTTCCGCGGCGAGCAGGTCAACCTGACCGAAGGTCGCGCGGCGCTGCACACCGCGCTGCGCGGCGACGTGGTCGATGCGCCGGTGGCGGCCGAGGCCTATGCCACCGCGCGCGCGATCCGCCAGCGCATGGGCGTGCTGGTGCGCGCGCTGGAAGACAGTGGCGTGACCGATGTGGTCAGTGTCGGCATCGGTGGTTCCGACCTTGGCCCGCGCCTGGTCGCCGACGCGCTGCGCCCGGTCACCGGCGCGCGCCTGCGCGTGCATTTCGTGTCGAACGTGGACGGCGCCGCCATGCAGCGCACGCTGGCCACGCTGGATCCGGCCAAGACCGCCGGCATCCTGATTTCCAAGACCTTCGGTACGCAGGAAACCCTGCTCAACGGCCAGATCCTGCACGACTGGCTGGGCGGCAGCGAGCGCCTGTATGCGGTCAGCGCCAACCCGGAACGCGCCGCCAAGGCCTTCGCGATCGCCGCCGATCGCGTGCTGCCGATGTGGGACTGGGTCGGTGGCCGTTATTCGCTGTGGTCGGCGGTCGGTTTCCCGATCGCGCTGGCGATCGGCTTCGAGCGTTTCGAACAGCTGCTGGAAGGCGCGGCGCAGATGGATGCGCACGCGCTGGATGCGCCGCTGGAGCGCAACCTGCCGGTGTTGCACGGTCTGACCGACATCTGGAACCGCAACCTGCTGGGCCATGCCACGCATGCGGTGATGACCTACGACCAGCGCCTGGCGCTGCTGCCGGCCTACCTGCAGCAGCTGGTGATGGAAAGCCTGGGCAAGCGCGTGCAGCGTGACGGCCAGCCGGTCACCACCGACACCGTGCCGGTGTGGTGGGGCGGGGCGGGTACCGATGTGCAGCACAGCTTCTTCCAGGCGCTGCACCAGGGCACCAGCATCGTGCCGGCCGATTTCATCGGCTGCGTGCACAACGATGATCCGTACACGGTCAATCACCAGGCCCTGCTGGCCAACTTGCTGGCGCAGACCGAGGCGCTGGCCAATGGCCAGGGCAGCGAAGATCCGCATCGGGATTACCCGGGCGGCCGCCCGAGCACGTTGATCCTGCTCGACGCGCTGACCCCGCAGGCGCTGGGCGCGCTGATCGCCATGTACGAACACGCCGTGTACGTGCAGTCGGTGATCTGGAACATCAACGCCTTCGACCAGTTCGGTGTCGAGCTGGGCAAGCAGCTGGCCAGTGGCCTGCTGCCGGCGCTGCAGGGCGAGGAGGTGGCGATTGCCGATCCGATGACCCGCGAGATCCTGGCGCAGCTGAAGCGCTGATGCCCTGGTAGTGCCGGCCACTGGCCGGCATCCAGGTGATGCTTCAATCGTTCATGAGGTTGCCGGCCAGCGGCCGGCACTACCGCGTCACTCGACGCGCTGCCGCGCAGGCGCTGGGTGCGCTGACCCGCGAGATCCTGGCGCAGCTGAAGCGCTGATGCCCTGGTAGTGCCGGCCGCTGGCCGGCATCCAGGTGATGCTTCAATCGTTCATGAGGCTGCCGGCCAGCGGCCGGCACTACCGCCTCACCTGCTCGGGTCGCGTTCCGGACTGGGCCGCTTGGCCAGCTTGCGCTGCAGCGAACGCCGGTGCATGCCGAGCAGGCGCGCGGCGGCCGAGACATTGCCGCCGGTCTCGTGCATCGCCTGCTGGATGTGTTCCCACTGCAGGCGGCTGATCGGCGTCATCGCGTCCGGCACTTCCATTTCGCCATCGTCGGCCGGGCCGTCGTCCTCTTCGCCCAGCGCGCGCAGGATCATCGGCACCGTGGCCGGTTTCGGCAAGTAATCATCCGCACCCAGCTTGATCGCCTCCACCGCGGTGGCGATGCTGGCATAACCGGTCACCAGCAGGATGCGCATGTCGGCTCGCAGGGCGCGCAGCGGCTGGATCAGCGCCAGGCCCGAGTCGCTGCCCAGTTTCAGGTCGATCAGCGCGAACGCCGGCGGATGCTGGCGCGCGAGCGCCAGCGCGCTGGCCGCATCCTGTGCGGTCTGCGTTTCAAGCCCCTTGCGGGCCAGGCTGCGTTGCAGGGTGCGCAGGTACAGCTCGTCGTCGTCGACCAGCAGGCCCTGGGGGGAGGGATGAAGGCTCATGGGGTGTCCTCGCGTGGGGCCAGCGGCAGGCGGAAGCCGACGCGGCTGCCGGCCCCCTGGGCCGGGCGCATCCACATCTCGCCGTCGAGGCGTTCGATGGTGGCATGGGACAGGGCCAGGCCGACGCCCATGCCCTCACTCTTGCTGCTGCCGAACAGCCTGCCCGGCAGCACGGCGGCACGGGCGTCGAAGCCATGGCCGTAATCGCGTACTTCGCCGATCAGGTCGTCGCCTTCGATGCGCAGGTCCAGGTCCACGCGCGGCCGGCCGGCCTGTTCGCCGGCATCGGCGGCATTGTTGAGCAGGACCATCAGCAGGTGGCCCACGCCCGGGTCGAGTGGCAGCCGCAGCGGCGCATCGTCGTTGCGATGCAGGTCGATGGTGGGCCGCACCAGGCGCCATTGCTCCAGCACCTGCTGGGCGCTGGAGTGGCTGCGACCCGGTGCATCGGTCGACGCCGGCGCAGCCAGTGCCAGCACGCGCTCGCGGCACTGCACCAGCAGCTCGCGCAGGGTTTCCATGTCCTCGCGCACTTCCGGCTCTTCGCTGCGCTCGGCGACGTCATCGGCGAGCAGGGTCATGGTCGCCAGTGGCGTGTTCAGTTCATGTGCCACCGAGGCGGCATGGGTGGCCAGGGCGACGATGCCCTCGTTGCGCGCGAAGCGCTCGCGCAGCGCCGACAGTTCCAGTTCGCGCTGGCGCAGCGCCAGCGCCAGCCGGGTGGAGAAGGTCAGCACCACCGCAGCGGAGATCAGGAAGTTGGCGACCACGCCCCAGCGGTTGAGGTCCTGCGCGCGGAAATAGCCGTCCGGCAGCGGCTGGCCGAAGATGCCGCTGGCGGCGTAACCGAGCAGGCAGGCCAGGGCGACCGCCAGTGCCCAGCGCAGGGGCAGGGCGAACGCCGCCAGCGCGATCAGGATCAGGAACAGCGAACTGAACGGGTTGGCCATGCCGCCACTCCAGCCCACCATCCAGGTCAGGATGATCACGTCCACCAGGATGTGGCCGAATGCGGTCAGCGGCGCGGTGTCGGCCGCTTCCGGGCGCAGCTGGGTGTAGATGTTGAACAGGGCAAGCACGGCCACACCGGCCCACAACGGCTGCTGCGGCAACGGCAGGCCCAGCACCCAGGTGGCGACCAGGATGGTGGCGGCCTGGCCACCTACGGCAAGCCAGCGCAGGCTGCACAGGGTGCGGAGAAACGGGGCGTCGGGACCGGTCATGCGTGCCCATCGTATGCGTTCAGGCGTGCACGTGCCTGCGACAATCGGCCGCAGCCGTGCCGCCGGCTGAATGCGAGTCACCCGGAATGCAGGGCCGGGCGCTAGAATGCCCGCATGCACGACGCCGTCACCCGCCCGACTCCCCCTTCCGATGCCACCGCCTGGCCCCGTCGCCAGACCCATGCCGTCCAGATCGGCGGGGTCACTGTAGGCGGAGGCAAGCCGGTGGTGGTGCAGTCGATGACCAACACCGATACCTCCGACGTGGCCTCCAGCGTGAAGCAGGTGGCCGAGTTGTGGCGTGCCGGCTCGGAGATGGTGCGGTTGACCGTCAATACCGTGGAGGCGGCTGCGGCGATCCCGCGCATCGTCGACAAGCTGGCGATGATGGGCATCGATGTGCCGCTGATCGGTGATTTCCATTACAACGGCCATCAGCTGCTGACCGCCGAACCGGCGTGTGCCGAGGCGCTGGCCAAGTACCGCATCAACCCGGGCAACGTCGGCTTCGGCAAGAAGAAGGACCTGCAGTTCGCCCAGTTGATCGAGTTCGCGATCCGCTACAACAAGCCGGTACGCATCGGCGCCAACTGGGGGTCGCTGGACCAGGCCCTGGCAGCGAAGCTGATGGACGAGAACAACCTGCGCGCGGAGCCCTGGGATGCCGGTCGCGTGCTGCGCGAGGCGCTGATCCGTTCGGCGCTGGATTCGGCCGAGCAGGCGGTGGAGCTGGGCCTGCCGCGCGACCGCATCGTGCTGTCGGCCAAGGTCAGCGGCGTGCAGGAACTGATCGCGGTGTACCGCGACCTGGCCCAGCGCTCCGACTTCGCCCTGCACCTGGGCCTGACCGAAGCCGGTATCGGCAGCAAGGGCATCGTCGCCTCGTCGGCGGCGCTGGGCGTGCTGCTGCAGGAAGGCATCGGCGACACCATCCGCATCTCGCTGACCCCGGAGCCGGGCCAGTCGCGCACGCAGGAGGTGATCGTCGCCCAGGAACTGCTGCAGACCACGGGCCAGCGCGCCTTCACGCCGTTGGTCACCGCCTGCCCCGGTTGCGGCCGCACCACCTCCGAGTTCTTCCAGGAACTGGCCAAGGTGGTGCAGAACCACGTGCGCGAGAAGATGCCGCTGTGGAAGGTCCATCACCCGGGGGCGGAGAACATGACCCTGGCGGTGATGGGCTGCATCGTCAACGGGCCGGGCGAGTCGCGCCATGCCAACATCGGCATCTCGCTGCCGGGCACGGGTGAAACGCCGGCGGCGCCGGTGTTCGTCGATGGCGAGAAGAAGGTGACCCTGCGCGGCGACAACATCGCCCAGGAGTTCGTCGCCCTGATCGACGATTACGTCGAACGCACGTATGTCCGAAGCGCCGGATAAGCCTGCGATCCTCGCCGCGCCGGAGTCCGCCTCCGGCTTCCGCCACTGGATGGCGCGCAATGCGTGGCGCCTGGTGCTGCTGTTCGGTGGCGTGCTGCTGCCGCTGGCCGGCTTCGTCGCCCTGGCCGACGAAGTCCACGAGTTTGAATCGTTCCATTTCGATGCGCCGCTGCTGTGGCAGATGCATGGCCTGCATTCGCCGCTGCTGGACCGCTTTTTCGTGCTCATTTCCAGGCTGGGCTACGAATGGTTCCTGATTCCGGCCGACGTGCTGATCATCGGCGTGCTGCTGGCCTGTCGGCGGTGGCGGGAGGCCACGTTCGTGGCGGTCAGCTTCGTGGGCTCGGCGCTGCTGAACATGGGCAGCAAGCAGTTCTTCCAGCGCGAACGGCCCAGCCTGTGGGAATCGATCGCGCCCGAATCGACGTTCAGCTTCCCCAGCGGCCACGCGATGGGCTCGATGACCCTGGCTGCGACCCTGGTGCTGCTGGCCTGGAACACCCGCTGGCGCTGGCCGGTGCTGCTGCTGGCGCCCGCGTTCAGCCTGCTGGTCAGCGTCTCCCGGGTCTATCTGGGGGTCCATTACCCCTCGGACATCCTGGCCGGATGGTGTGCGGCGCTGGTTTGGGTGGTAGGGTGCTATCTGGTCATGTTCAGTCGCCGGCATCCTTGGCGACGTCACGATTCGCCGCCAGCGACGGCCAGCGAAGCATCACCACAGGGGGATTGACGTGGATGACCCCTCCGGGGCGTCTACGTAATAGATCAGTTGTTTCGTTACTGCAGGTTCTGCAAGACAGGGGACAAGCACAACGCGCGGTACTGTGATGCGCAAGGCAGAATGCCCGGTTCGCTTCCCGAACGCGCTTGCAGGGGTATCGGCGCCCTGCCTAGCTTGACCTGCAATGGCCGCATTCGAAGAGGTACGTGGATGACGATTCGAGTCTACCTGGTGGATGACCACGCGCTGGTCCGGACCGGGATGAAGATGATCCTGTCGGGGGAGACCGACATCGAGGTGGTGGGCGAAGCCGAGACCGGCGAAGACGCGCTGCGTGACGTCCGTCAGCTGCTGCCTGACGTGGTGCTGTGCGACCTGCACCTGCCCGGCGTGAGTGGCATGGAGGTGACCGAGCGTATCGTCCGCAGCCATCGCAACACCCGCGTGGTGATCGTGTCGGTGCTGGAAGACGGTCCGCTGCCGAAGCGTCTGCTGGAAGCGGGCGCTGCGGGCTACATCGGCAAGGGCTGCGATGCACAGGAGCTGCTGCGCGCGGTGCGCGATGTGGCCATGGGCCGGCGCTACCTGGGCACCAGCATCGCGCAGAACCTGGCCCTGTCGACCGTGGAGGGCAACGGTTCGCCGTTCGACAACCTGTCGCCGCGCGAACTGGAGGTTGCATTGCTGCTGACCCAGGGCCTGCGCCAGGAAGACATCGCGCGGCGCTTGAGCCTGAGTGCGAAGACGGTGAACACGCACAAGGCGCGACTG
Source organism: Stenotrophomonas sp. YJH_SMC_10 (assembly GCF_059371555.1). NCBI lineage: Bacteria > Pseudomonadati > Pseudomonadota > Gammaproteobacteria > Lysobacterales > Lysobacteraceae > Stenotrophomonas > Stenotrophomonas sp. YJH_SMC_10. Next base: position 110,574 of record NZ_JCAFUS010000010.1, read on the forward strand.
TTCGAGAAGATGGGGATCCACGACAACATCGCACTGGCGCGCATGGCCAGCCAGTACGGCCTGGTAGATCCGGCACGGCCGTTGTAAGGGATTCGGCCAACGGCTGAGCCCCTCGCGGTGGTGGTGCGGTTGGATTTGTGGGGTTGGCCCTGCGGAGGGACCGCGCAGGGGACGCCGTGAATCCATCCCTGGAGGCTCGGGCGCGCCATCCATGGCGCTTACGCCCCTGCGCAATCCCTCCGCAGGGCCACGGACAGGTTCCGTGCGCCGCCACCGCGGAACGAAGAAGGAAGAGCAGGAGCGGGTCGCGCGCTGCGCGCGCTCGCAGCCTGGGGTCGGATCCTTTCCCGGCGGGAAAGGGCTCTGACCCCGATCTTCATGTCAGTGGCCGCGTACGCGCTTGATGATCTTCGCGGCGTCGGCAGCGCTGGCGCGCACCTTGTCCCACTGGCCGTCGGCGATCCAGTTGCCCGGCACCATCCACGAACCCCCGATGCAGACGACGTTCTTCTGCTCGAGGTACTCGGCGGCGGTGTTCTCGGTGATGCCGCCGGTCGGGCACAGCTTGAGGTCTGCCACCGGGCCGGCCAGTCCCTTGATCATCGCCAGCCCGCCCACGGCGGTGGCCGGGAACAGCTTGCACACGCGGAAGCCACGCGCATACAGCGACAGCAGTTCGGTCGGCGTGGCCGCACCCGGCACCACCGGCAGCGGTGCAGCCGCCAGCGCATCGGCCAAGGCCGGCGGCGTACCCGGGGTCACCAGGAAGTCCGCACCTGCATCGATCGACTGCTGCATCTGCTCCACGGTCAGCACCGTACCGGCACCCACCACCACGTCCGGCAGCTCGCGCTTGAGCATCGCCAGCGCGTCCATCGCCACTGGCGTACGCAGCGTCAACTCGATCGCCGGCAGGCCACCTTCCAGCAACGCCGCACTGACCGCACGCGCCTGGTCCAGCGTATGAACCGTCACCACCGGCAGGATGCCCGCCGCATGCAACAGCTCCGCCGCCTTCACCTGATGTTGTTCGATACCCATGCTTTTGCCCTTGCCTTTGCTCTTCTTGATTCAGTGGCCGCAGCGCAAACGACGCGCCGGGAATTGTCCAAGGGCAGTAGAGCGCCCTGGCCGGGACCGTGAGCGGCATGGATGCCGCGACCGAGCCCCCATGGATGGGTTAACGGCGTGTCCCGGCCAGGGCGCTCTACTGCCCAAGCCGGGAAGCCTGCCGCGGCTTTTCGCTTCAGGCGTCTTTTGCCTCATGCGGCGCCGCCGCCGCTGCGGCATCGTGCCCCAGCTCATACTCCGCGTCGTATTCCCACGGCCCGCCATCGGCCGCCGCCGGACCGCACGAAATCGAAATCGCGCCCTGGTCGGCCGGCCCCACCACGCGCCGGTTGACCGCGAACAGATTGCGGCCCAGGTCATGTGCCGCCGGCGCAGTGTTCGGTGCCAGTGGCCGTGCCGCCCACTCCGCCGCATCCACCAGCACCTCCAGGGTGCCGGCTTCGCCATCGAGGCGGATCATGTCGCCCTCGCGGACCTTGGCCAGCGGACCGCCACGCGCGGCTTCCGGCGTCACGTGGATGGCCGCCGGGATCTTGCCCGAGGCGCCGGACAGCCGGCCGTCGGTGACCAGCGCCACGCGCCGGCCCTGGTTCTGCAGCAGCCCCAGCAGCGGCGCCAGCGAATGCAGCTCCGGCATGCCGTTGGCGCGCGGCCCCTGGTAGCGCACCACCGCCACGAAGTCCTGCGGCAGCAGGCCACCGGCATGCAGCTTGTTCAGCACCTGCGGCGCATCGACCACCACCGCCGGTGCCTCGATCGTGCGGTACTGCGGCTTCACCGCCGACAGCTTGATCAGCGACTTGCCCAGGTTGCCGCGCAGCAGGCGCAGGCCACCCTGGTGCTCGAACGGGTTGTCGACGCCGCGCACCACCTCGTCATCGGCGCTGCGTTCCAGGCCCGGCAGATAGACCAGCTGGCCGTCGCGCAGCTGCGGCTCGCGCGCATAGTCGGCCATGCCGCCACGCGCGACGCTGACCAGGTCACCGTGCATCAGGCCCGCCTTGATCAGCTCGCCGAACACGAACGCCGGGCCGCCGGCGGCCGCGAAACGGTTCACGTCGGCTTCGCCGTTCGGATAGACGCGGGCCAGCAGCGGGATCAGCTGCGACAGTTCGTCGAAGTCATCCCAGGTCAGTACGATGCCGGCCGCTCGCGCCACCGCGATCCAGTGGATGGTGTGGTTGGTCGAACCACCGGTGGCCATCAGCGCGATGACCGCATTGATGATCGCGCGCTCGTCGATGATCCGGCCCAGCGGGCGGAAGTCATCCCCCAGCGCGGTGATCTCCAGTGCGCGCTCGGTGGCTTCGCGGGTCAGCGCATCGCGCAGCGGCGTGCCCGGATTGACGAACGACGCCCCCGGCAGCTGCACGCCCATCGCCTCCAGCAGCACCTGGTTGGAGTTGGCCGTGCCATAGAAGGTGCAGGTGCCGGCGCCGTGGTACGACGCAGATTCCGCTTCCAGCAGCTCTTCGCGGGTGGCTTCACCTGCGGCGTAGCGCTCGCGTACCTCGGCCTTCTGCTTGTTGGGGATGCCCGGGGTCATCGGGCCGGCCGGTACGAACACCGCCGGCAGGTGGCCGAAGGCCAGCGCACCGATCAGCAGGCCCGGCACGATCTTGTCGCAGACACCGAGGTAGACGGTGCTGTCGAACATGTCGTGGCTGAGCCCGATCGCGGTGGCCTGCGCGATCACATCGCGCGAGAACAGCGACAGTTCCATGCCGCCGCGGCCCTGGGTAACGCCGTCGCACATCGCCGGCACGCCGCCGGCCACCTGCGCGGTGGCGCCCAGCTCGCGGGCGATCTCACGGATCTGTTCGGGATAGGTCTCGAACGGCTGGTGCGCCGACAGCATGTCGTTGTAGGCGGTGATGATGCCGAGGTTCGGTGTCACCCCGCCGCGCAGGCGGCTCTTGTCAGTGCCGCCACAGGCGGCGAACCCGTGGGCGAGGTTGCCGCAGCTCAGGCGGCTGCGGAACGGGCCATCACGCAGCGAGGCGTCGATCGCGGCCAGGTAGGCGGCGCGCGAGGCGGCGCTGCGGCGGATGACGCGCTCAGTGATGGCTTGCAGTTGCGGATGGAGGCTCATTGGCTACCGGCGTTCGAGGTGGCGAGAGGCAAGCGGCGGCAGGACACCGCCGCCGACGTCAATCAGCCCAGTGGACGCGCAGGCGCGCGCCGTCCAGGTTGATCGCATTGAGGATCGGGTACTGCTGGGCGTCGTTGCTGTCCAGCGCCTGGCGCAGTACCTGCAGCTTCTGCTTGCCGCGCAGCAGCAACAGGCGCTGGCGGCACTGGCGCAGGCCATGCGGGGTCAGGGTGATGCGCAGTGGCCACTGGTTCGCCCCGGGGCAGCCGGTGGCGTCCAGCGCGGCATAGGGCAGGGTGCTTTCCAGTGCGCGGGCCAGGTCCTTCGAGCCCGGGAACAGCGAGGCGGTGTGGCCGTCGTTGCCCATGCCCAGTGCCACCAGGCTCGGCGGCTGGCTGTGCTGGGCCTGCAGGTTGGCGGTGTAAACGCATTCGGGCAGCGGCTTGCCGATCCGCACCAGCGGATCGAAGTGGGCGCCCTCGGCACGCTTGAGCAGGTTTTCGCGCACCAGCCAGGCGTTGCTGTCGCGATCCTGTGGCGACAGCCAGCGTTCGTCGGCCAGGCTCACTTCCACCCGGTCCCAGTGCACGTCCAGCTCGGCCAGCGCCTGGTAGACCGGCGCCGGCGTGGTGCCACCGGACAGCAGGATGCGGGCGCGCCCCACCTCGTTGATGTCGTGGTTGAGCGTCTGCGCCATCTCGGCGGCCACCGCCTCGATCCAGCCATCGGCATCGCCGTGCGGGATGAACTCGATGCGGTCGTCGTGGAGGGTAGGGGTCATGCGGCAACTCCTGGTGCGTCACGTTCGGCGTCGGCGGCATAGGCAGCGGCGCCCAGCAACCCGGCATGCGGATGCATCACGGCCAGCGAAGGAACCCGCGCCATGATGGAAGAGAACCGGCCCTTGTGCTCGAAGCGCTGGCGGAATCCCGAGTGCTGCAGCGAATCGAGCATCTTCGGGGTCAGGCCGCCGGTCAGGAACACGCCATCCCACGCACCCTGGGTCAACACCAGGTCGCCGGCGATGGCACCGAACACGGCACAGAACACATCCACGGTGCGCATGGCCTGGGGATCACCGTGCAGGGCGCGGGCGGTCACGTCCACCGGCTGCAGCTGGCCGGGGTCGATGCCGGCCATCTCGCACACCGCGCGATGGATGTTGACCAGGCCGGGGCCACAGATCAGGCGCTCGTTGGAGACGCGGCCGAACTGCTCGGACAGGATCTCCAGGATGCGGATCTCTTCCGGGGTTCCCGGCGGGAAGCTGACATGGCCGCCTTCGGTTTCCAGCGGATAGCAACGGCCGTGGCGCATGATCAGGCCGCCGACGCCGAGCCCGGTACCGGGCCCGATCACCGCGTAGTTGCGTGGCTGGCCGGGCTTGCCCGGTACCCAGGCAGCCCCGCCGACCTGGACCACGTCGTCGGGCTGAAGCAGCGAAATCGCCATCGCCTGCGCGGCGAAATCGTTGATCAGGTGCAGCTCGTCGAAACCGAGCATCGCGGCGGTACGGCTGCGCGAGATCACCCACGGATGGTTGGTGATGCGCGCTTCGTCACCATCGACGCGCCCGGCCACGGCGAACACGCCGCGGCTTGCGCTGGCGCCGATCTGTTCCAGGTGGTGGCGCGCCGCGTCACCGAGCGATGGGAACTCCGCCACCGCGTATTCGCGGATGCTGTCCTTCCGCAGCGGCGCGTCCTGCGAGGTGTCGGCCAGGGCGAAGCGGGCGTTGGTGCCGCCGATGTCGGCAACCAGCACCGGCTGCGAGGTGGCACTCATGCCGAGGCCCCGCTGTCCGGCGCGTCCACGCCCTGCGGCAGGAACTCGCCCGCATTGCTCGGGCCCCACTGGCCGGCGGGATAGGGTTCCAGCGGCAGCTTGGCCTCCTTCCAGGCGTCGGCGACGCTGTCGATCCACGCCCACGCGGCACGCACTTCGTCGTCGCGCACGAACAGCGTGTGGTTGCCGTTGAAGGCGTCCAGGAACAGGCGTTCGTAGGCGATGCGGCGGTGCAGGCCGGTCGGCACCGACAGTTCCAGTTCCAGCGGATGCAGTTCCAGCGCGCCCCATTCCGGGCCGGCCAGGCTGCTCATCAGGCCCAGTTCGATGTTCTCCTGCGGCTGCAGCTGGAACACCAGGCGGTTCGGTGCGGCCTGCGCGCGCTGCGGGCGCTCGAACAGCCAGTGGGTGACCGGCTTCAGCGTGACCACCACGCGGGTGGTGCGCTCGGGCAGGCGCTTGCCGGTGACCAGGTGGAACGGCACGCCGCTCCAGCGCCAGTTGTCGATGTGCGCGGTGACGCCGGCGAAGGTTTCCACGTCGCTGCCTTCCGGCGGCTGGTAGGCCTGCGCCGGCTGGCCGTTGATGGTGCCGGCGGTGTAGCGGCCGCGGATGCTGTCACGCGCGGCGTGCCTGGCATCGAGCGGGCGCAGGGCGCGCAGCACCTTGACCTTCTCGTCGCGGATGCGGTCGGCTTCCAGCGAGGCGGGTGGTTCCATCGCGACCATGCACAGCAGCTGCAGGATGTGGCTCTGCACCATGTCGCGCAGCGCGCCGGAGCGCGCGTAGTACGCGTCACGGCCGTCCACGCCCTCGCTCTCGGCCACCAGGATGTGCACCGATTCGATGTAGTTGCGGTTCCACACCGCTTCCAGCAGCGTGTTGCCGAAGCGCAGCGCGATCAGGTTCTGCACCGCGGCCTTGCCCAGGTAGTGGTCGAGGCGGAACACGCGGTCCTCGTCGATCCACTGGCCGATGGTGCTGATGATCTCCTCGGCGCTTTCGCTGTCGCTGCCGATCGGCTTCTCCAGCATCAGCCGTGCCGGCGCGGCGAGCGCGCCGCCCTTGGCCAGGCCTTCGCAGGTGGAGATGTACAGGCCCGGCGGAATGGCCAGGTAGCTGACGCACTTGCGGTCCACCAGGTCGGCGACCGCGGCGGCGACCGAGTCGACGTCGCGCAGGTCCACCGAGCGGTAGTCGATGCGGCGCAGCAGGGCGCCGATGTCGTCCTGCGTGGCCATCGGCATGGCCTGCTGCAGTCGCGGCCGCAGGATGTCATGGAAGGCTTCGGTGTCATGCCCGGACAGGGCCAGCGCACGGATGCGGAAGTCCTCCGGCAGCAGGCCGTCGCCAAGCAGGCGAAGCAGCGAAGGGAACAGGTAGCGCTGGGCCAGATCACCTGTGGCACCGAACAGGAAGAGGGTGTCGTGCATCGCTCGAGTTTCAGATCCGGGTGACATCGTTGTCAATCGCTTCATGGCTGGGTTCGGGGGACATCCGCGCAACTGCCTGTCCGAGGTTCGTCGGGCGCGTTCTCCGGTGCACTGGAAGACCGTTCCATTCGAAACCACCACCTCGGCGGAACCTTCGTTCAACCGCCGACGCAGATCGGTGCGCACCGATCATCGGATAGTGCCACGTGAAAACGTTTACATGGCAGAATGGGCAACTGTATTCGATTGCAGTGCTCGCCGTCATGCGGCAAGCGCGCAATCATCACTGCCATCGGGAGGGCCGAGGCAGTCCCAAAAGACAGCCCGGCTTCGGGCGGACCGGATAGGTGATATGGCAAAAGTGCAGTTGCAGGGTGTGCGCAAGGTCTATGACAACGGCCAGGTCGCGGTGAAGGACGCCACCTTCGAGGTCGCCGATGGCGAACTGATGGTGCTGGTCGGTCCGTCCGGCTGTGGCAAGTCGACGTTGCTGCGGATGGTGGCCGGCCTGGAAGAGATCAGCGGTGGCACGCTGACCATCGGCGATCGCGTGGTCAACGACGTGGCGCCGAAGGATCGCGACATCGCCATGGTGTTCCAGAGCTACGCACTGTACCCGCACATGACCGTGGCCGAGAACCTGGCCTTCGGCCTGAAGCTGCGCGGACATGACAAGGCGACCATCGACAGGCGCATTGCCGAGGCGGCGCAGACGCTGGGCCTGACCGAGATGATGGACAAGCTGCCCAAGGCGATGTCCGGTGGCCAGCGCCAGCGCGTGGCGCTGGGTCGTGCGCTGGTGCGCGAGCCGGCGGTGTTCCTGCTCGACGAGCCGCTGTCCAACCTCGATGCCAAGCTGCGCCACAGCGTGCGCACCGAAATCGCGCAGCTGCACCGCAAGCTGGGCACCACCATGATCTACGTGACCCACGACCAGGTCGAGGCGATGACCCTGGGCCAGCGCATCGTGGTGCTGAAGGACGGCATCATCCAGCAGATCGATACGCCGATGGCGCTGTACGACCGCCCGGCCAACCTGTTCGTGGCCGGTTTCCTTGGCAGCCCGGCGATGAACGTGCTGCGCGGCACGCTGCAGGGCGATGCCGGCGGCGTGACCGTGGTCGACGGCGAATGGCGCGCGCCGCTGGGACAGGCCACGATCGATCCAGCGTGGCTGCAGAAGCCGATCGCGGTGGGTGTGCGCCCGGAGCACCTGCAGCCTGCTGCTGCCGATGACGCGCACGCGTTCATCGCGCGCATTGAAGGCATCGAACCGGTCGGCAACGAGATCTTCGTCAACATGAGCAGTGGCCAGCACGCGCTGACCATGCGCGTGGCGCCGCAGTCGCTGCCGGGCGTGGGCGAAGACATCCGGGTGGCCATCCACCCGCAGGGCCTGCATTTCTTCAACGCGGAAACCGGCGAGCGCCTGTAAGGGGTAGTGCCGGCCGCTGGCCGGCAACCTCAACCCCGCATGGTTGCCGGCCAGCGGCCGGCACTACCATTCCTGCACTCACCCGTGCAGGTCCCCGACTGCTTCAGCGGGCCAGGCCATCCAGCAACGGCACGCGCTGCGCGATGGCATTACCCACCTGCAGCTCGGCGTCGCCAGCCTCCAGTGGCAGCACCGCCAGGGCCAGTTCGCCGGCTACGCTGGCAATCGTGCCGAGGGCCGCGCCGTCCTGCTGCACGCCATCGCCCGCCTGTGCCGGGGCCGCGGTATGCAGCAGCTGCACTGCACGCTTGGCCTTGCCGAGGAAATGGGTGCGGGCGACGATTTCCTGCCCCGGGTAGCAGCCCTTCTTCACGCTGTAGCCGTTCAGCCGGTCCAGCCCGAGCTGCTGCGGGGTCCACACTTCGCGCTGGCTGTGTTCCAGCCGCGGCAGGCCGTAGCGCAGGTCGGCCTGGCGCCAGGCCAGGGCAAAGGCGGCCTCGTCGGCGTCGCCGCCGGTCGAGAAGGCATCAGCGGCGGCAATGCGCAGCGTGCGCGGCAGGGCGTCGCTGCCCAGGTCCAGTTCCCAGCCATCACCGGCGTGCGCGATCGCAGCGCCGCTGGCGGCCTCGGGCGCGGTGAACGCACCGGCCACTGCCAGGTCGCCGCGCGGCAGCACCTTCAGCTTGCGCCGGAACACGAAGCGCTGCAGTTGCGACGCAATCGCATCGGCATCGCCGTCGGCCAGCACCAGCATCACGTGATCGTCGGCCAGCCGGAGCAGCTGGAACACCGCCAGGGTGCGGCCCTTGGCACTCAGCCAGGCGCTCCACTGCCAGTGCAGCAGGGGCAGGGCGGTGACATCGCTGCTGAACTGGGCGTGGGCGAAGACGGCCGCATCCGGGCCCTGCAGGCTCAGCAGCTGGTGGCCGGGCAGGCGCGGATATCCGACGAAAGCAGGGGGCAGGTTGTCAGGCACGTGAACGAGGTCTAAAATTTGTGCGTTGCGAGACCGAACATGATAGGCCAAACAACCCCCACTCCCGACGACGAATCTGAAGCCCCGCTGGTCCCTGCGGCACCCGTGCCCGTGGAACAGGAAAAGGTGGAGGAATTCGGCGGCCGCGGCGGACTTGATCCGGTGCGGTATGGCGATTGGGAGAAAAACGGACGCTGCATCGATTTCTGATCAGCATTGAGCCAACGCGGCCGCGTGCCGCCCAGCCGAGACAACGAGCCCAGCGAATGGCGACCAGACAACGCCCACTTTCCCCGCACCTTCAGGTGTATCGCTGGCAGATTCAGATGGCCACCTCGATCCTGCATCGAGCCACTGGCATCTTTCTGTCTGTTGGTGCCCTCATCATCGCTGCCGGCCTGCTGGCCCTGATGATGGGGCCCGAGTCCTGGAACTGCTTCACCGGCCATGCCGGGGCCTGGTATGGCCGCGTGTTCCTGTTCGCGTGGACATGGTCGTTCGCCTATCACCTGTGCAATGGCATCCGCCACGTCGTGCAGGACTTCGCCATTGGTTTCAGCATCCCCGCCTTCATCCGCAGCAGCTGGCTGTCGGTCATCGGCAGCCTGGTGATCACCCTGCTGGTGTGGGCCTATGTGATGTTCGGAGGTGCCGCGTGAGCAAGTTCCGTACCCCGTTGAAGAACGTGCGCGGCCTGGGCTCGGCCAAGACCGGCACCGAGCACTTCGTGCACCAGCGCCTGACCGCCGCCGCACTGGTGGTGCTGGGCATCTGGTTCCTGGTCTTCGTGCTGGGCCTGCTCGGCTCGGACTACGCGACCGCCGCCGCCGCCGTGGCCAAGCCGTGGAACGCGGTGCCGCTGATCGGCCTGCTGATCGCCATGTTCTGGCACGCGCAGCTCGGCATGCAGGTCGTGCTGGAAGACTACATCCACGAATCGCTGCTGGCCCTGGTGCTGCAGACCGCGGTGAAGTTCGTCGCCGTGCTCGGCATGATCGTCAGTGTGTTTGCGGTGGGCCGCATCGCCCTCGGCGTTGCCTGAGCCCAGGCACCTACACAGGAATCCAGATTAGATGTCCGCTTACAAGATCACCGAACACAAGTACGACATGGTCGTGGTCGGCGCCGGCGGTGCCGGCCTGCGCGCCACGTTCGGCCTGGCCGCCAAGGGCCTGCAGACCGTGTGCCTGACCAAGGTCTTCCCGACCCGTTCGCACACCGTTGCCGCCCAGGGCGGTATTTCGGCCGCACTCGGCAACATGGGCGAGGACGACTGGCGCTACCACTTCTTCGACACCATCAAGGGGTCGGACTGGCTGGGCGACCAGGACGCCATCGAGTACATGTGCCGTGAGGCCATCCCGGCCATCATCGAACTCGAACACTACGGCGTGCCGTTCTCGCGCACTGCCGAAGGCAAGATCTACCAGCGCCCGTTCGGTGGCATGACCACCAAGTACGGCGAAGGCCCGGCGGCGCAGCGTACCTGCGCGGCGGCCGACCGTACCGGCCACGCGATGCTGCACACGCTGTACCAGCAGTCGCTGAAGCACGACGCGCGCTTCATGATCGAGTACTTCGCGCTCGACCTGATCTTCGACGAGGAAGGCGCCTGCCGCGGCGTGCTGGCCCTGGACATGTCCGACGGCACCCTGCACCTGTTCCGCGCCCAGGGCGTGGTGCTGGCCACCGGTGGTTACGGCCGTGCGTACTTCAGCGCCACCTCGGCGCACACCTGCACCGGCGACGGTGGCGGCCTGGCCATGCGTGCCGGCATCGCCATGCAGGACATGGAGTTCGTGCAGTTCCATCCGACCGGCATCTACGGCGCCGGCTGCCTGATCACCGAGGGTGTCCGCGGTGAAGGCGGCATCCTGCGCAACAGCAGCGGCGAGCGCTTCATGGAGCGCTATGCACCGCATTACAAGGACCTGGCGTCGCGCGACGTGGTCAGCCGTTCGATGACCATCGAGATCCGCGAAGGCCGCGGCGTCGGCGAGCACAAGGACCACATCCTGCTCGACCTGACCCACTTGGGCCCGGGCGTGATCGACGAGAAGCTGCCGGGCATTGCCGAAAGCGCCCGCATCTTCGCCGGCGTCGACGTGCACAAGCAGCCGATCCCGGTCATCCCGACCGTGCACTACAACATGGGCGGCATCCCGACCAACTACCACGGTGAAGTGGTGCAGAAGGTCGGTGACAACGACAACGCGGTCGTGCCGGGCCTGTACGCCATCGGCGAAGCGGCCTGCGTGTCCGTGCACGGTGCCAACCGCCTGGGCTCGAACTCGCTGCTGGACCTGGTGGTGTTCGGGCGTGCGGTGGCCAACCGCTGCGCCGAGACCATCAAGCCGGGCGCATCGCACAAGCCGCTGCCGGCCGATGCCTGCGACAAGGCGCTGGGCCTGCTGGACAAGCTGCGCCACGCCAATGGCGATACCCCGACCTCGGTCATCCGCGATCGCATGCAGCGCACCATGCAGGCCGACGCGGCGGTCTTCCGCACCAGCCAGACGCTGAAGGAAGGCTGCGAGAAGATGGACAAGATCTTCGACTCGTTCCAGGACGTGAAGGTCTCCGACCGTTCGCTGGTGTGGAATTCGGACCTGATCGAGACCTACGAGCTGAACAACCTGCTGCTCAACGCGGTGGCGACGATCAACTCGGCCGAACAGCGCAAGGAAAGCCGTGGTGCGCATGCGCACGAGGACTATCCGGACCGCGACGACGTCAACTGGCAGAAGCACACCCTGGTCAGCGTCGACGAGAAGGGCAAGTGCAGCTTCGACTACCGTCCGGTGCACATGTACACGTTGACCGACGACGTGTCCGTGGTGCCGCCGAAGCCGCGCGTGTACTGATCCGACCCCGCCTACCATGCAATCCGCGCCCACGGGCGCGGGCCGCCTGAGCCAACGAGAGCAGCCATGGCCGAGTTTTCACTCCCCAAGAATTCCAAGATCACGAAGGGCAAGCACTTCCCCGTCAAGAACGGCGGCAAGAACGTGCGCACCTTCAAGATCTACCGCTGGAGTCCGGACGACGACAGCAACCCGCGCACCGATACCTATGAAGTCGATCTGGATGCCTGTGGCCCGATGGTCCTGGACGCCCTGATCAAGATCAAGAACGAGATCGACCCGACCCTGACCTTCCGCCGCTCGTGCCGCGAGGGTATCTGTGGTTCGTGCGCGATGAACATCGACGGCACCAACACCCTGGCCTGCACCCGAGCCATCTCGGACTGTGGCAAGAAGGAAGTGCCGATCTACCCGCTGCCGCACATGAACGTGGTCAAGGACCTGGTTCCGGACCTGACCCATTTCTACGCGCAGTACGCGTCGATCAAGCCGTGGATCCGTACCCAGACCCCGGCACCGCCGGACCGCGAGCGCCTGCAGTCGCCGGAAGACCGCAAGAAGCTGGACGGCCTGTACGAGTGCATCCTGTGTGCCTGCTGCTCGACCAGCTGCCCGAGCTACTGGTGGAACGGCGAGCGTTACCTGGGCCCGGCGATCCTGCTGCAGGCCTACCGCTGGATCATCGACTCGCGTGATGAGGACACCGGTGCGCGCCTGGACGATCTGGAAGACCCGTTCAAGCTTTACCGCTGCCACACCATCATGAACTGCGCCCGGACCTGCCCGAAGGGCCTGAACCCGGCGCTGGCGATCGCCGAGATCAAGAAGCTGATGATGGAACGCCGCGCCTGACCAGGCCCGGCGGTATCTGGTAGAGCCACGCGACGCGTGGCTGTGCCACCCCAGTAGAGCCACGCCATGCGTGGCTTTGCTGTATCTGGAGAAACACGATGGAAGAAGATGTTCTGCTGAAGAAGCTGCGCTGGCGCTGCCGACGCGGCATGCGCGAACTGGACCAGCTGTTCGGCCGCTACCTGGACCGGGAGTGGAGTACTGCGCCGACCGAAGAACGCGAAGTTTTCCTGTTCCTGCTCGACTGCGAGGACGATAAGTTGTGGCGCTGGTTCATGGGCTACGAGGCCTGCCCGCATGCGCACGCGATCCCCCTCATGCAGAAGATCCTCGCCCTCAAGCCTTGAGTGGCGTCCCTCGCGGCTGCAGGCCGCCGCCCAGCTGGCGGTGTTGCTGGCCGCGCCCTGGCTGCTGCGCGCATCGGATCTGCCGCCGCAACTGCTGATGCCCGCGGTGTTGCTGGCCTGGGGCGCCGGGGGCACCGAGCTGGCCTGGCGCCAGCGCCGGCCACGCACGCAGCTGCTTCTGCCCCTGCCTCCGAAGCCGCTGCAGGTGGGCGGGCAGGGCATCGATGCGCCGCGGCTGATCGTACGCGGCCCCTGGCTGTTGTTGCTCTGGCGTGAGGGCGGCAGGCGCCAGCGCCTGTTGTTCTGGCCGGATGTGCTCGATTCCGGGCAGCGACGTGAACTGCGACTGGCCGTGGCCGCACGCAGCGTTTCCCGTCGGGCCCGGTCAATGGCACCATAAGCTGAATTGACCGGCGTGCCTGCATGTTCAAACCCATTCCCGTGGCCATCGGCCTGCGCTACCTGCGCGCCAAGCGCCGCAACGGCTTCATCTCCTTCATTTCGATGGCATCGATCCTGGGCATCGCGCTCGGCGTTACGGTGCTGATCACCACGCTGGCGGTGATGAGCGGATTCCAGAAGGAAATCCGCAGCCGCCTGCTGCAGATGACCGCGCACACCACTATCAGCCGCGACGGCGAGCCGATGCCGGACTGGATGCGCGTGGTCGACGTGGCCCGCAAGGATCCGCGCGTGGCCGGTGCCGCGCCGTATATCGAGATCCAGTCGATGATCAGCGGCCCGCGCGTGCAGGGTGCGATCATCCAGGGCATCGATCCGGCGCTGGAGCCGAAGGTTTCGGTGATCGACAAGAAGGTCACCAAGGGCAGCTATGCCAGCCTGACGCCGGGCAGCTTCAACCTGCTGCTGGGCAAGGAACTGGCGATCTGGCTCGGCGTCGATGTCGGTGACCAGGTGCTGGTGACATTTGCCGAAGTGCAGGGCACGCCTGCCGGTGCGGTGCCACGGATGAAACGCTTCACCGTCAGTGGCATCTTCGAGGCCGGCTACAACGAGGTCGACCGGGGCGTCGGCTTCGCCAACATGCAGGACCTGGAGCGCGTGCTGCGCAGCGACGGTGCCACCGGCGTGCGGTTGAAACTGCACGACATGGACCGCTCGCTGGAAGTGGGCGTGGACCTGGCGCAGAGCCTGGGGGGGGCCTACCGCGTGAGTGACTGGACGCAGCAGAACGCCAACCTCTACCACTCGCTGCGCATGGAGAAGGTGGTGATGGGCATCCTGCTGTCGCTGATCATCGCCATGGGTGCCTTCAACCTGGTGTCCTCGCAGGTGATGCTGGTGACCGACAAGCAGGCCGACATCGCCATCCTGCGCACCCTCGGCCTGACCCCGGGCGGGGTGATGCAGGTGTTCATGGTGCAGGGTTCGCTGATCGGCATCTTCGGCACGCTGGCCGGCCTGATCGGCGGCATCACGCTGACTCTCAACCTGGAGCGCATCCTGGGCGCCATCGAGCGCGTGTTCAACGTCAAGCTGTTGCCGGAGGATGTGTACTACATCACCGGCCTGCCGACCGACATGCAGACCGGCGACGTGGTGGCGATCACCGTGGTCGCGCTGCTGATGAGCTTCCTGGCCACCCTGTATCCCGCCTGGCGGGCAGCACGCACCCAGCCGGCGGAGGCCCTGCGTTATGAATAAGGTCTTCAACCGTGGCGATGAAGTGATCCGCGCCGAAGCACTGGGCAAGACCTACGCCGAAGGGCGCATGCAGACCCCGGTGTTCGATGGACTGGACCTGACCGTGACCGCCGGCGAGACGGTGGCGATCATCGGTGCCTCCGGCGCGGGCAAGAGCACGCTGCTGCACCTGCTGGGGGGGCTGGATGTTCCGACCGCAGGCGAGGTGTACGTCACGGGCCAGCGCATGTCGGCGCTGTCGGATACCGCGCGCGGCCTGCTGCGCAACCAGGCGCTGGGCTTCGTCTACCAGTTCCACCACCTGTTGCCGGAGTTCACCGCGCTGGAAAACGTGATGATGCCGGTGCTGCTGGCCGGCACCGCCGTGGCCGAAGCGAGCAGCCGGGCCACCACGCTGCTGGAAGCGGTCGGCCTCGGACATCGCCTGGACCACAAGCCCGGCGAGCTGTCCGGTGGTGAGCGCCAGCGTGCCGCAGTGGCCCGTGCGCTGGTCAATCATCCGGCCTGCGTGCTCGGCGACGAGCCGACCGGCAACCTGGATGACCGCACCGCGGGCACCGTGTTCGAGCTGATGCTGGAACTCAACCGTGCCCGTCACACCAGCCTCGTGCTGGTCACCCACGACCGCAGCCTTGCGCGGCGGCTGGACCGGGTGCTGGAGCTGCGCGAAGGCCGCCTGCACGCGCTCGCCCACGCCGACGTCTGAGCGCCCGGCAACGGCCGCCTCCCGGTGCCTGAACGGGTATACCTGCCATCGCGCCGGCCGCACGTCGGCCGGCGCATGATCGCGGCAGGTTCCCCGAGGAGATCGCCATGAAGACCCCGCTCCTGATTGCCGGACTCTGTCTGGCGCTGGCCGCCTGTGCGACCACCGGCCGGCTCAGCAGCACCGAAAAGCTCGGCCTGTACCGCGCCCATGCTGGCGCGCCGCAGAATGACATGCCCTTCTTCGGCAGCCTCAATGGCTGGACCGAACTGGGTGACAGCGCGCTGGCGGTGTGGACCCGGCCGAGCGAGGCCTACCTGCTGGAACTGAGCGGCCCGTGCCCGGACCTGCCCTACGCCACGGCCATCGGGCTCACCAGCAGCATGGGCCGGGTATCGTCGCGCTTCGACAAGGTACTGGTGCGTGACCCGACCGGTGGCCCGCGCATGCCGTGCTTCATCCACAGCATCCGCAAGCTGGATGTGAAGGCGCTGCGTGCCTCCGAGCAGGAGCTGCGCCAGGCGCAGGTGCAGGAGCGCGAGGAAAATACGAACTAGCGCGGTAGTGCCGGCCGCTGGCCGGCATCGCGCAGATGCCAAGTTGCCGGCCAGCGGCCGGCACTACCTGTGGGTCAGGCTTCCGGAACGAAGCCGGCCGGCTTTTCCGCGTCCTTCTCGAACAGGAACTTGACCAGTTCGCCTTCAAGGAACGCACGATGTTCCGGCGTCCGCGGCGACAGCCGGTTTTCGTTGATCAGCATGGTCTGGTGCGCAAGCCACGCGGCCCACGCCTGCTTGCCGATGTTGTTGAAGATGCGCTGGCCCAGTTCGCCGGGGTAGGGCACGAAGTCCAGGCCCTCGGCATCGCGTTGTTCGTACTGGCAGAAGACGGTTCGGGGCATGGCACTCACTCGTGGTTGCGGGGTTTCTTGGAATTTCGTTTCGGCGTCCTGATCGTGGCACCGTCGAGCAGCTTGCGGATCGGTGCCGGCAGGCCCAGCGAAGGCAGTTCGTGGGCAGCGACCCAGCGCAGCGTGGGTTCTTCCACGCGCAGGCCGTCTACCTGCCGTGACAGTACCTGCAGGTGCAGCCGGTAGTGGCTGAAGGTGTGCTGCAGCACCGGCAGCGCCTCGGCGTCTTCCAGCGAACCTTCCACGTGCGCATCGAACCAATCCTGCAGCACGCTGCCGGCCTCGGCCTGCGGCAGCGTCCACAGCTGCGCCCAGATGCCGGTGTCCGGTCGCTTCTGCAGCAGTACGCGCTGCTGGGCGTCGCGCAGCAGCAGGGCCACCGCTTCGCGCTCGGGCAGGGTTTTGCCCGGCTTGGGCGTGGGCAGTTCAGCGGTGCGGCCCTCGCGCCGCGCCACGCACGCGTCCTGCAGCGGGCAGATCACGCAGGCCGGTTTGGCGCGGCTGCACACCGTCGCGCCCAGATCCATCTGCGCCTGGGTGTAATCGGCCATGCGCCCGGCCGGCACCTGCGCTACGTGCGCCTCGGCGATTGCCCATAGCTGCTTCTCGATGGCCGGCAGGCCCGGGAAGCCGTCGATGCCGTGGTAGCGGCTGAGCACGCGCTTGACGTTGCCGTCGAGGATCGCGAACGGGTCGTTCCAGGCCTGGCTGAGGATGGCGCCGGCAGTGCTGCGACCGATGCCGGGCAGCGCGTGCAGCGCGTCGAAATCGCGCGGCAGGTCGCCGTCGTGCAGTTCCACGCAGCGCTTGGCGGCGGCATGCAGGTTGCGTGCGCGGGCGTAGTAGCCAAGCCCTGCCCACTGCGCCATCACTGCGTCATTGCTGGCGGCGGCGAGGTCGGGCAAGGTCGGGAAGTGCTGCAGGAACCGCAGGAAGTACGGGATGACCGTGGCCACCTGGGTCTGCTGCAGCATGATCTCCGACAGCCAGACCCGGTAGGGACTGCGCGGATGCTGCCAGGGCAGGTCGTGGCGGCCGTGGTCGTCGAACCAGTGCAGCAGGCGGGCGACGAAGTCGTCGGTGTGCGGGGATCCGGCGCTGGCGTGCGGCTGGCGGGGCATGGGTGTTCCAGAGAGGCAGCCACCCATGGGGTGGCGCTACCAGATATCAGTAGCGCCACGTCATGCGTGGCGGCGCGGTGTATCAGGCGCCCAGCGCTTCGGGCAGCAGGGCATCGACGAAGGCTTCCGGGTCGAACACGCGCAGGTCTTCCGGGCGCTCGCCGATGCCGGCGAAGCGGATCGGAATGCCGAACTCGCGGGCCAGCGCGAACACCACGCCGCCCTTGGCGGTGCCGTCCAGCTTGGTCACCACCAGGCCGGTCACGTTCACTGCGGCATTGAACTGGCGCAGCTGCGACAGCGCGTTCTGGCCGGTGGTGCCGTCGATCACCATCAGCACTTCGTGCGGTGCGGTGGGGTCGATCTTGCCGAGCACGCGGCGGATCTTGCCCAGCTCGTTCATCAGGCCGGACTGGGTGTGCAGGCGACCGGCGGTGTCGGCGATCAGCACCGAGGTGCCGCGTGCCTTGCCGGCCTGCAGCGCGTCGAACGCCACCGACGCGGCATCGGCGTTCTGCCCCTGCGCGACCACGGCCACGCCATTGCGCTCGCCCCAGGCCTGCAGCTGGGCCACGGCAGCGGCACGGAAGGTATCGCCGGCGGCCAGCATCAGGCTGTGGCCGTCATCCTTGAAGCGCTTGGCCAGCTTTCCGATGGTGGTGGTCTTGCCGACGCCATTGACGCCGACGGTCAGCACCACGAAGGGTTTGGCAGCACGGTCGATCACCAGCGGTTTGGCCACCGGCTGCAGGATCGCGATCAGCTCGGCGCGCAGCGCAGCCAGCAGCGCATTGGCGTCGGCGAACTCGCGCGACTTCATGCGCTTGCGCAGCCCTTCCACCAGGTCGGTGGTGGCACCTACGCCGACGTCGGCGGTGATCAGTGCGGTCTCCAGCTCGTCCAGCAGGTCGTCGTCGAGCTTGGGATTGCGCGAGAACAGGCCGCCGAAGCTGCGCGCGATGACGCTGTTGCGCAGGCGTTCGCGCCAGCCGGGCTTGCCGGCCGGGGCGGGCGGGGCATCGACCAGCGCCGGCAGATCGGCGGCCGGGGCGGCCGGCTCCGCGGCCGGAACGACCGGAGCCAGCGGGGCCAGCACGGCGGCGGCGGCCAGCGCTTCGGCCTGGACATCCTCGGCCGCGATGACCGGTTGCGCAGCCGGCACGGCGGGCACTTCGGTGACCGGCGCCGGTACCGCGACGGGGGCCGGTTCCGGCACGGGTACCGGTGCTACGGCTTCGGCCACCGCAGTGGTGGGCGCGTCTTCGACCGGGGCGGCTGACGGGAACGCCGCCGCCAGCTCTTCAGCCGAGTAGTGCTGGGTCTTGGGCGCGTCCGGTGTGGCGGCGTCCTGGGGCTTCTTGCGGCGGAAAAAACTGAGCATTGGCAAAAGGCGCTGAAATCAGGGGGATATGCTACCACTCGGGCCTGTCGGGCCGATGTGGACTCAAGGTCGCGGCGTGCCGGCCGTTAACCGGTCAGGAGGGCTGCGGCGTGCGGCCCGGAGACCGCCATGGACAACGTGATGGGAACCGCTCTGGGTGGCATGCGCGCGGCCCAGCAGGGCATGCAGGTAGCCGCGCACAACGTGGCCAACCTGTCCACCCCCGATGCGCAGCGCCTGCAGTTGCAGCGCAATGCGGTGGCGCAGGGCGGGGTGGCGACGGCGGTGACCAGCACCGCCCCCGATCCGGGCGCCCCCCTGGGCGATCTGCTGGCGGCCAAGGCCGAAGTAGTGGCCTTCGCCGCCAATGCCGCGGTCATCCGCCGCCAGGACCAGATGCTGGGTTCGCTGCTGGATCGCGAGGTTTGATCAGCCCGTCTCGGTAGGCGCCAACCAAGGTTGGCCTCTACCAGAGCATCGCCGGGTAGGCCGGGCCATGCCCGGCGCCACCCTGTCGGTCAGGCCGACAGTTCCAGCAGCAGCTTGTTCAGGCGGGCCACATAGGCACCCGGGTCCTTCAGGCTGTCACCGGCGGCCAGCGCGGCCTGGTCGAACAGCACCCGGCCGAGGTCGTCGAAGCGCGCGCCATCGGCTTCGGCGTCGAGCTTGGCGATCAGCGGGTGGCCCGGGTTGATCTCCAGCACCGGCTTGCTTTCCGGCACCTTCTGCCCGCTGGCTTCGAGGATCTGGCGCATCTGCAGGCCCAGGTCCTGTTCGCCGATGGCCAGCACCGCGGGCGAATCGGTCAGGCGGTGCGAAACGCGCACTTCGGCCACCTCATCGCCGAGCACCGTCTTCAGGCGCTCGACCAGGCCCTGCTTTTCCTTCGCCGCTGCTTCCTGCTGTTGCTTGTCGGCTTCGCTTTCGAGTGCGCCCAGGTCGAGGTCGCCACGTGCGATGTCGACGAAGCCCTTGCCGTCGAAATCGGTCAGGTAGCCCATCAACCATTCGTCGATACGGTCCGTCAGCAGCAGCACTTCCACGCCCTTCTTGCGGAAGACTTCCAGGTGCGGGCTGTTGCGCACCTGGCTGTAGCTCTCGCCGGTGAGGTAGTAGATCTTGTCCTGGCCTTCGGTCATGCGGCCGAGGTAATCGGCCAGCGACACCGTCTGCGCATCGCCGTCGCCGCGGGTGGAGGCGAAGCGCAGCAGCCCGGCCACCTTCTCGCGGTTGTTGTAGTCCTCGGCCGGGCCTTCCTTCAGCACCTGGCCGAATTCCTTCCAGAACGTGGCGTACTGCTCGGGCTTGTCGGTGGCCAGCTTCTCCAGCATGTCCAGCGAACGCTTGGTCAGCGCCGATTTCATCGAATCGATGACTGGGCCGGACTGCAGGATTTCGCGCGAGACGTTCAGCGACAGGTCGTTGGAATCGACCACGCCCTTGATGAAGCGCAGGTACAGCGGCAGGAACTGTTCGGCCTGGTCCATCACGAACACGCGCTGCACGTACAGTTTCAGGCCCTTGGGGGCATCGCGGTGATACAGGTCGAACGGCGCGCGCCCGGGCACGTACAGCAGCGAGGTGTACTCCAGCTTGCCTTCGACCTTGTTGTGGCTCCACGCCAACGGGTCGCTGTGGTCGTGCGCCACGTGCTTGTAGAACTCGGTGTATTCGGCGTCGCTGATCTCCGTGCGCGGACGGGTCCAGAGTGCGCTGGCGCGGTTGACGGTCTCCCACTCGACGGCGGCGCCTTCTTCGCCTTCCTTCGGCATCTGGATCGGCAGGCCGATGTGGTCCGAGTACTTCTTGAGGATGCTGCGCAGGCGCCAGCCGTCGGCGAAGTCGTGCTCGCCGTCTTTCAGGTGCAGCACGATGCGGGTGCCGCGCTCGGCCTTGTCGACGGTGGCCACCTCGAAATCGCCTTCGCCGCGCGAGGTCCAGCGCACGCCTTCGCCGGCAGGCAGCCCGGCGCGGCGCGAGGTCACTTCCACTTCGTCGGCAACGATGAAGGCGCTGTAGAAGCCGACGCCGAACTGGCCGATCAGCTGCGAATCCTTCTTCTGGTCGCCGGACAGCTGGCGCAGGAAGTCGCCGGTGCCGGACTTGGCGATCGTGCCCAGGTGGGTAATGGCCTCGGCGCGGCTCATGCCGATGCCGTTGTCTTCGATGGTGATGGTGTGGGCGGTGGGATCGAAGCTGACGCGCACGCGCAGCTCGCTGTCACCTTCCAGCAGGGCTGGCTGGGTCAGGGCCTCGAAGCGCAGCTTGTCGGCGGCGTCGGCGGCATTGGAGACCAGCTCGCGCAGGAAGATCTCCTTGTTGGAGTACAGCGAGTGGATCATCAGCTGCAGCAGCTGCTTGACTTCGGTCTGGAAGCCAAGGGTTTCGGTCTGGGTCGTCTCGGTCATCGATAAGGCTCCGTTTGCAATGCCGCGCCAGCGCGTGCGGCCTCGCCAAGGGGTAGGGGTGATTGTCCCGAAATCAAGGGGTTGGTCGGCAGGGCTTGCAGCCCTGCACCTGCAGAGGCCGATGCAACAGCAACAGCAACAGCGAGCTATCCGTGGGATGGCGGGGCGGTCTGGGTTGGCAGGACACGCCGTGAACCCATCCATGGGGGCTCGATGGCGCCATCCATGGCGCCAACGGTCCTGCCAACCCACACCGCCCCGCCTCTGACAGGTTCACTCGGCTGTTGGTAGGTGTCGACCTTGGTCGACACATCTGTCAGATATCGAAATAAATCTGGGGTCAGATCCGTTTTCCGCAGGAAAACGGATCTGACCCCAAGAGTTGTTCCGACAGATCGCAGGAAACTGTCGAAGGCGGGGTGGGTCAGGTTGTGGGGGTGTCCGCGGCATGGATGCCGCGGCCAAGCCCCCATGGACGGGTTTACGGCGTCCCCCACAACCTGGCCCACCCCGCCTACCCACAGGAAACCAGCTTTTGCCGTTGCTCTGGCTGTTGCTTCGGCCTCTGCGGGTGCCGGGCAAAGCCCGGCCGAACTACAATCCCGCTCATGCTGAATTTCTCGAATACCTCCCGCCGGGGGCGCCGATGAGCGGCCGTGGGGGCAACGACGGCCAGGTCCGCATCATCGGCGGGCGCTGGCGCAACACCCGCCTACCGGTGCCGACCCTGCCAGGCCTTCGGCCCAGCAGCGACCGCGTGCGCGAGACCCTGTTCAACTGGTTGATGCCCAAGCTGGGTGGTGCGCGGGTGCTGGACCTGTTCGCCGGCAGCGGTGCGCTCGGCCTGGAGGCGGTCTCGCGTGGCGCCGCCCACGCCACCCTGGTCGAGCGCGATGCGCAGCTGGGACGCAACCTGGCTGCCGCCGTGGCCAAGCTGCAGGCCGCGGACCAGATCACCGTCGTGCAGGCCGACACCCTGCGCTGGCTGCAGGGCGCGCCGGCGCAGCAGGCCGACCTGGTGTTCATCGACCCGCCGTTTGCCGATGGCCTGTGGCAGGACGTACTGGCCCAGCTGCCGCGGCACCTGTCCGCCGATGCCTGGCTGTACCTGGAATCGCCGGCCGGCCACGTGCCGGTGCTGCCGCCGGACTGGCTGCTGCACCGGGAGGGCGGCACCCGCGAGGTGCGCTTTGCCCTGTACCGCCGCGCCACTGCTACACTTTGACCTCATCTGAACATCTGCTACCGCCCATGACCGTGGCCAACCGCCGCATCGCCGTCTACCCCGGCACGTTCGACCCGATCACCAACGGCCATATCGACCTGGTGAGCCGGGCTGCGCCGCTGTTTGAAAAGGTCGTGGTCGGCGTGGCGCAAAGCCCGTCGAAGGGCCCGGCGCTGCCGCTGGAACAGCGCGTGCAGCTGGCACGTGGCGCCCTGGCCCATCACGGCAATGTCGAGGTCATCGGCTTCGACACGCTGCTGGCCCATTTCGTACGTTCGGTCCAGGGCGGGGTGCTGCTGCGCGGCCTGCGCGCGGTGTCCGACTTCGAGTACGAGTTCCAGATGGCCAGCATGAACCGCCACCTGATCCCCGAGGTCGAGACCCTGTTCCTGACCCCGGCCGAGCAGCACAGCTTCATTTCGTCCTCGCTGGTCCGCGAGATCGCGCGCCTGGGCGGCGACGTGTCCGGTTTCGTGCCGGCCGCGGTGCTCGAAGCCCTGCGCAAGGTCCGCGAAGCGAAGGCGGCACAGTCGTAAGCCCCGCTGTATCCGCACCCCATTACGTACACCACCACGCACCACTCCGGGAGGAAACCCATGAACACCACCATGCGCGCGATGCTGATCGCTTCGTTGGCCCTGGCCTTCACCGCCTGCAAGAAGGAAGAGGCCGCTCCGGTCGACGAAGCCAAGCAGGCCCTGGTCGCTCCGGCCAAGGATGACGATGCAGGCTGGAAGAAGTACCTGCAGGAAGTGGCGATCCAGAACATGGGCAACATCACCAACAGCCCGTTCCTGTACTACCTGTCCCCGGAATCGGACCCGGACTTCCAGGCCAAGTACGAGCGCCAGACCGAGAGCGCGACCCAGGCCGTGGCCCGTGGCGTGCAGCCGGGCAACATGCTGGCCTTCGGTTCGTCGGCCTCGGGCAAGATGGCTGACATGATCCAGGCCGTGTTCAAGGACGTGTCGCCGGATTCGATGAAGGGCGTGCGCGTCGTCTTCATCGGCCAGTCGGCCGACAACGCCCGCGTGCAGGCGGCGATCCAGCCGACCGGCGCCGAGTACATTTTCGTCGAAGCCAAGTAATACCGAGCCATGGCGGCCATGCCCCGGCATGGCCCGGGCGGCGCCCCGCAAGGGTGCCGCTGATGACCTGACCGGCCCGCGCGCCCGCGCTGGCCGGTCCTTTGTCCCAAGGCGCGGGCGAGGAGTATCGCCATGTCGCTGAAAATCAACGAGCTCTGCGTCAACTGCGACGTCTGCGAGCCGGCCTGCCCGAACCAGGCCATTTCGATGGGTGAAACCATCTACGTGATCGACCCTGCCCGCTGCACCGAGTGCGTGGGCCATTTCGACGAGCCACAGTGCGTGGTCGTCTGCCCGGTCGAGTGCATCGACCCGGATCCGGAGATCGTGGAAACGGAAGACCAGCTGCTGGCCAAGCTGCGCCAACTGCAGCACGATCACCCCGAACTCTACGCGGAGCCCCCATCCGAATGAAGACGCTGATCGTCCGCCGCTTGTTGCTGCTCGGCCTGCTGCTGAGCCCGGTTGCCTGGGCCGACGGCCCGGCCCGTGCCGAACGCCCCGATGGCGCGGCCATTGCCAGCGGCCACGCGCTGGCCACCCAGGCCGGCATCGACATCCTCGCGCAGGGCGGCAACGCCTTCGACGCGGCGGTGGCGGTATCGTCCACGCTGGCGGTGGTCGAGCCGATCAGCTCCGGGCTGGGCGGTGGCGGCTTCTTCCTGCTGCACGACGCGGCCACCGGCAAGGACGTGATGCTGGATGCGCGCGAGACAGCCCCGGCCGCCGCGACCCCGCAGGCCTTCCTCGACAAGCAGGGCAACCTGGACCGGGATCGTTCGGTCAACGGCGCCTGGTCGGCCGGCATCCCGGGCCTGCCCGCAGCGCTGGTCGAGCTGTCGGCCAAGCACGGCAAGCTGCCGCTGTCGGCCTCGCTGCAACCGGCCATCCGCATCGCGCGCGAAGGCTTCCCGGTGTACGAGCGCATGGCCAAGGGCTATGCGTCGCGGCGTGAAGTGATGGAGCGCTATCCCGGCACGCGGGAGGTCTACCTGCGCAACGGCAAGCCGATCGCCACCGGTGACCTGTTCAAGCAGCCGGAGCTGGCGCAGACGCTGGAGCGCTTGGCTGCCGGCGGATTCGACGGCTTCTACAAGGGCCAGACCGGTTCATTGCTGCTGGCCGGCGTGAAGCAGGCCGGCGGCAAGTGGACCGCTGAAGAGCTGGCCGGCTACCGGGTCAAGCAGCGCGAGCCGATCGTATTCAACTACAACGGCTGGAAGATCACCACCGCGCCGCCGCCGTCGTCCGGCGGCATCGCGCTGGCCAGCATGCTGCAGATCCTGGAAGGCTGGGATATCAGGAAGATGGACCCGGCGCACCGCACCCACTTGGTGGTGGAGTCGATGCGCCGCGCCTACCGTGACCGCACGTTCTTCCTCGGCGATCCGGACTTCGTGCAGATCCCGCAGAAGGTGCTGACCAGCAAGGACTACGCGCAGGGCCTGCGTGCCACCATCCACCCGGAGAAGGCCACGCCCAGCGACCTGCTGTCCGGCAACCCCACGCCGCTGGAAGATGACGAGACCACGCACTTCTCGATCATCGACCACGATGGCAACCGCGTCGGCGCCACCCAGACCGTCAACCTGCTGTACGGCTCGGGGCTGATTCCCAAGGGCACCGGCGTGCTGCTGAACAATGAGATGGACGACTTCGCGCTGAAGCCGGGCACGCCCAATGCGTTCGGCGTGATGGGTTACGAGGCCAACGCACCGAAGGCAGGCAAGCGCATGCTCAGCTCGATGACCCCGACCTTCATGGAGAACGCCGACAAGGTGGTGGTGCTGGGCACGCCGGGCGGCAGCCGCATCATCACCATGGTGCTGCTGGGCATCCTGGGCTACGACGCCGGGCTGGATGCGCAGCAGGTTGCCGCGCTGCCGCGCTACCACCACCAGTGGCTGCCGGACCTGATCGAAGCCGAGGACGATGCGTTCGACGCGGCGACGGTGAAGCAGCTGCAGGCCATGGGCCACAAGATCGACCTGCCCGGCGACGTTGCCGCCGGTGGCCGCGGTTCCAGCCACGTGTGGGGCAACCTGCAGACCGTGGAATGGGACCGCAAGGCGAACAAGCTGTTCGGCGGCAGCGACCCCCGCAACCCGGTGGGCAGCGCCCAGGTTGTGCCGGCGCGCTGATCCCGCCGTGCCGGCCACTGGCCGGCAATCCGGTTGATACCGAAACCCCGCCTTTGCCGGCGGGGTTTTCTGTTGCCGTCTAGCGATTATTTAACGAGCCGGCGCCGATAATCGACGCATGAAACTCTGGTCTATTCGTGGAAACTCGCAGCGCCTCGATGGCGGCGCGATGTTCGGCAACGCGCCGCGCGCGTTGTGGGAAAAATGGGCGGCACCGGACGAGCTCAATCGTATCGAGCTGGCCTGCCGTGCACTGCTTGCCAGCCCGCTGGAAGGCAAGACCGTGCTGTTTGAAACCGGTATCGGCGCGTTCTTCGACCCGCGCATGCGTGAGCGCTACGGGGTGCAGGAAAGCCAGCACGTACTGATCGATTCCCTGCGCGAAGCCGGTTTCGAGCATGAGGATATCGACGTGGTGGTGCTCAGCCACCTCCACTTCGACCATGCCGGCGGCCTGCTGGCGGCGTGGAGCGAAGGCCGTGATCCCGAGCTGCTGTTCCCGAACGCGACCTATGTGGTCGGCGCGCAGCACTGGCAGCGCGCCGTGCAGCCACACCCGCGCGATCGCGCAAGCTTCATTCCGGAACTGCCGGGCCTGCTGCAGGCCAGTGGCCGCCTGGAAGTGGTCGACGGCGAATACTCGAAGGCGCTCGGCCGCAGCGTACGCTTCAGTTACAGCGACGGGCATACGCCGGGCCTGATGCTGGCCGAGATCGTCGGGCACGCGCATGCTGGCGAAAGTGCGCATGGTGGCGTGGTGTTCTGTGCCGACCTGATCCCGGGCCGCTCATGGGTACACGTGCCGATCACCATGGGCTACGACCGCAACGCCGAGCTGCTGATCGACGAGAAGCGGCAGTTCCTTGAAGACAAGCTGGCGCGCAACGTGCGGTTGTTCTTCACCCACGACCCGCAGGTGGCGCTGGCGCAGCTGGGCCGGGATGACAAGGGACGGTTCGTGACCCTGCACGAGCAGGGCGAGCTGAAGGCGCGCGCCCTGGGGTAATGAAATGGCCGGGCAGTGCCCGGCCATCCATGGGTGTGTCGATCCACGCCTTGCGGCGTTCCGATCGGACGCGATCGCTACGACGACTTCAGGCAGCTGCTCATGAAGGTCTTGCGCGCATCACCGGCCAGCTTCTTCGCACCCGCGTCGGCATTGCACTTGCGCATGCGTTCCTGCTGCGGATTGACCGCCTTGGTTTCGGCGGCGTGGCCGCTGAGGCAGGAACTCTGCGCGGTCTTGTAGGCATCACCCTTCAGCCCCTTGTTCTTGGCCGAACATTCGGCCATGCGCTGCTGCTGCGGGGTGGTGGCGTTGGCAGCCAGGGGCAGGCCAACCAGCAGGACGGCGGCCAGCAGGAAAGAGGCTTTCATCGGAATGCTCCAAGCGGTGGCGGGTGCGCGGAGCATTCGCTTCCGACCGGTAAGGCCACGTGAAGAATCACGCGTCGGCCACGCCCGCGTCCACGGGCGTTCACGTGCCGCGGCGAAGCGCGCCCGCGAGCGGATGGCGGGTCAGAGCCCTCTCCTGCGGAGAGGGATCCGACCCGTTCACCGGGATTATCCGACGCGGGTTCCGAAGATGCGGTCACCGGCGTCGCCCAGGCCCGGCAGGATGTAGCCCTTGTCGTTGAGCTGGGCATCGATGGCCGCGGTGTAGATCTCCACGTCCGGGTGCACGGCCTTGACCGCCTCGATGCCTTCTGGCGCGGCCACCAGGAAGATGCCCTTGATGCGGCGGGCGCCGGCGCGCTTGAGCATGTCGATGGTGGCGATCAGGGTACCGCCGGTGGCCAGCATCGGGTCCAGGATCAGCGCGTCGCGCTCTTCCAGGCGCCCGGTCAGGCGCTCGAAGTAGGGCACCGGCTGCAGGGTTTCCTCATCGCGCTGCAGGCCCACCACGCTGACACGGGCGGCCGGGATCAGCGACAGCACGCCACTGAGCATGCCCAGGCCGGCGCGCAGGATCGGCACCACGGTGATCTTGGCGCCGGCAATGCGCTGCACCGTGACCGGGCCGGCCCAGCCGGGCAGGGTGTGCGGCTCGGTGTCCAGGTCGGCGGTGGCCTCGTAGGCCAGCAGCGTACCCAGCTCGTTGGCCAGTTCGCGGAAATCCTTGGTGCTGAGCGCGGCATTGCGCATCAGGCCGATCTTGTGCTGCACCAGCGGGTGGCGCACTTCGACGATCTTCATGGTCGGGGAAGGGGGAAATGAGAGAGAGGACGCCATTTTGCCGGATCGGCGTGTCGAATCCCAAACCGGCCCCGCAGCGGCGTGACCCGAAATGTGCAGGCGCATGTCATGGCCATGCAACCTTGCGGACATACCGTGCAGACCCATTCTTAACAGGAATGGGGATTCCCAGTGCATATCAAGACTCCGTTGGCCGTTGCCATCACCCTGACCCTGGCGATGGGGGCCGCAGCACCGCTGCAGGCGGCCGGGCAGCAGGCGGTAGCCGCCACCGGCGCCGTGGCCGCCGACGCGGTCGACCTGGACCGCATCGAAGTACGCGCCCAGCTCGAGTCGCAGATCCGCGCGGTCGACCTCAAGCGCAGCAGCGATGCCATCGAGGACGCAGTGTCCTCGGACGCCCTGGGCCAGTACCCGGACAAGAACGTGGCCGAATCACTGCAGCGCCTGCCGGGTGTCAGCGTGACCCGCGACCAGGGCGAGGGCCGCTTCGTTGTCATCCGCGGCCTGGACGCCAATCTCAACAGCGTCAGCGTGGATGGCATTGCCGTCGGCACCCCGGAAGATTCCAGTCGCGCCGCACCTCTGGACGTGATCCCGTCCGACTCCACCGAGCGCCTGCGCGTGGTCAAATCGCCCACCCCGGACATGCCCGGCGATGCCATCGGTGGCGCCGTGCTGGTGGAATCGGCGTCGGCCTTCGACCGCGATGGTCGCAGCCTGCGTGGCAAGATCGAGGGCAGCCACCAGCCGTTGTCCGGCGAGACCAGCCCCAAGGCGGCGCTCAACTACAGCGAAGTGTTCAACGATACCTTCGGCGTGGCGCTGGGCGTGAACTACCAGAAGCGGAAGTTCGAGTCGGACAACACCGAAGTGGAATATGACGGCGAGGACGATGCCGCCCCCGGTGACGTGACCGCGATCAACCTGCAGCACCGCAAGTATGAGATCGAACGCAAGCGCATCGGCGCCAACCTCAACCTCGACTGGCGCCCCGACGAAGACAGCAAGTACTACCTGCGCACGCTGTACAGCCAGTTCGATGATGCGGAGACGCGCCAGCGCGTGATCTTCAACTTCGACGACGCGAAGATGGTCAAGACCGGCACCGACCAGTACCGCCTGGACGGCATGCCGAAGGATTCGATCGACAAGCGCATGCGCTACCGCACCAAGAAGGAAAACACGTTCGCGGCCAGCCTCGGTGGCGAGAACCGGCTGACCCACGCCGTGGTCGATTACCGGATCGGCTATACCCGTACCGAAGAACGCGTGAACGACGAGATGGAGGCGCGCTTCAAGCTCAACGGCAAGGTCTTCAACGGCACCTTGGACCAGCGCAGCCGCCTGCCCAGCTACAGCTTCGACAACCCGCAGTGGCTGGACAACAGCAACTACGCGTTCGACCGCTTCGTGCTCTCGCCCAAGCAGGTGAACGACAAGGAGCACAGCGCACAGGTCAACGTGCGCTTCGACGGCGACAGCAGCAGCATCAAGTTCGGTCTGCTGGGCCGCTGGCGCGACCGCGACGTCAATGTGGATGAGCGCGAACTGCGTGTCGGCCCGAAGGTGGCGCTGTCGAGCTGGACCACCTCCTCGCCGGAGCACCGCCACGGCAACATGGGGGACGGCATGGACTCGGCCGCGATGCGCGCGTTCTGGGCGGCCAGCGGCAGTCAGTACAGCGCCCGTCCGCAGGATGTCGGCGGCAATGCGATGACGTCGCTGGAAGAGGATTACGTGGCCAGCGAAGACATCTTCGCCAGTTATGCCATGGGTACCTGGGACGTGGGCGCGCTGCGCATCATCGGCGGCGTGCGCGTGGAGAACACCCGCTTCAAGGCGATCGGCAACCAGGTGGACGTGGCCGCCAACGGCCGCAGCTTCACCGTCACCCCGCGCGTGGCCAACAGCAGCTACACCAACGTGCTGCCGGGCCTGCACCTGCGCTATGACGCGGCCGATGACTGGGTGCTGCGCGCCTCGGCCAACAAGACCGTATCGCGCCCGTCCTTCGGCGACGTTTCGCCGCGCGTGGGCTACAGCCGCGGTGACGAGGAAGTGCGCCTGGGCAATCCGGAACTGGACCCGTACGAGTCGAAGAACATCGACCTGTCGGTGGAGAAGTACATCGGCAGCAGCGGCATCGTGTCGCTCGGCCTGTTCCACAAGTCGATCGATGGCTACATCGTGGAAACCGTGCGTACCAATGATCCGGCCTACGGCGGATTCGACGTGACCCAGCCGATCAATGGTCGCAACGCCACCGTGCGGGGTGCGGAATTCAACTGGCAGCAGCAGCTGGCCTTCCTGCCGGACGGCCTGGATGGCCTGCTGGTGGGTGCCAGTGGCACCTGGCTGGACACCACGTTCGATGCCGGTATCAAGGACCGTGCGGGCGAGGACTTCACCCTGCCGCGCGCCTCCAAGCATGTCTACAGCGCACACATCGGCTATGAGAAGTACGGCGTGAGCACGCGCCTGGCGGCGGTATACCGCAGCGAGTACCTGGACAGCATCGGCAAGGGCCGCGCGTTCGACATCTACGTGGCACCCAACACCCAGCTCGATTTCTCGCTGGATTACAAGTTCACCCCGCGGGTGAGCATGTACTTCGAGGCGCAGAACCTGCTGGACAAGCCGCTGGAGCTGTACCAGGGCACGCGGTCGCGCACCCTGCAGATGGAAGAATACGGCCGCACATATGCGCTGGGCCTGAAGGTGGCGCTGTGATGGGGCGCAGCCGTGCCGTCCTGGCCGCGGCGCTGGCCGCCACGCTGATCGCCGGCTGCACGCCGGCCAGCGGCAACGATCCGGTTTCGGGAGCGGCCGCGCCGGCCGCCAGTGGCGCGCGCGGGGTGACCACCCTCGCCGAAGCCTTCCTCACGCCGATGACCCCGGCCGACAACATCGACTCGCCGGCGGCCTGGCGCGCCCCGGATGGCACGCTGTGGCTGATCGCCACGGCCAAGGCCACCGACAAGCTGGTGGTCTACGACGGCAGCACCGGCCGGCACCTGCGTGACGTCGGCAGCAGCGGCACCGGACCGGGACAGTTCGACCGCCCAAACGGCATTGCGGTGACCGACGACCTGCTATGGATCGTGGAGCGCGACAACCACCGCGTGCAGGTGCTGAGCCTGCCGGACTTCGCGCCGCTGACGACGTTCGCTGCGGGCGATCTGCGCAAGCCGTACGGGCTGTGGGTCGACCGCCGTGCCGATGGCTACAGCGTCTACGTCACCGACTCCTGGGACAACGGCGAGGATGCGCAGGGGCGTGACATCCTGCCGCCGCTGGCCGAGCTGGACAAGCGCGTGCGCCAGTACCACGTGACCCGCAACGGCGCGAAGGTCGAAGCGACGCTTGTCGCCAGCATCGGTGACACCACCGAGGCCGGTGCGCTGCGCGTGGTCGAGTCGATCTGGGGCGACCCCGAGAACGATCGCCTGCTGATTGCCGAGGAGGACGAGCGCTACGCCAGCGAGTTCAAGGTCTACACCCTGGCGGGCCGCTTCACCGGCACCACCTTCGGCCGCGACGTGTTCAAGGCACAGGCCGAAGGCGTGACCCTGCGCACCTGTGGCAAGGACGGCTGGTGGATCACCACCGAACAGGGCAAGCAGCGCAGCGTGTTCCACCTGTTCGACCGGCACACGCTGAAACCGGTCGGCGCGTTCCAGGGCAATACCGTGGCCAACACCGATGGCATCTGGATGATGCAGCAACCCAGCGCGCGCTTCCCGCATGGTGCGCTGTACGCCGTGCACGACGACCAGGGCGTGGTGGCCTTCGACTGGGAGAGCATCGCCAAGCAGTTGGCATTGCCGCTGGAGTGTGGCGCATGAGCGGGCAGTGCGTGATGCGCAGGCTGGCGCTGGGCCTGCTGCTGGCGTTGCCGTCGCTGTCGTGGGCCGCGGCCGAACCGAACACCCAGGTGCCGACCGGCAGCCACCACTACGCAGCGACGCCGGTGCCGGACCGCATCGTCGCCTCGCCGGCGGCCGATCCCAGCCACGGGTTCGCCGTGGCCTGGCGTACCGATGGCAGCGTGCAGGCGCCCCTGCTGGAGATCGCCCTGGCCGGTGATTCGCCCGCCATCGATGGCATCCGACAGGTACGCGCGACGACCCGCGCGCTGCAGACCGAGAACGGTCTGTCGCATCATCACCGCGTCGACGTCAGCGGCCTGCAGCCGGACACCCTGTATGTCTACCGCGTGCAGGGGCATGGCAGCTGGAGTGCCTGGAACCAGCTGCGCACGCTGGCCGCGGCCGACCAGCCGCTGACCCTGCTGTACTTCGGTGATACCCAGAACAAGAATGTCAGCCATGTCAGCCGGGTGGTGCGTGCCGCGCAGAAGGCTGCACCGCAGGCGCGCATGAGCCTGTTCGCCGGTGATCTGGTCAGCGGCGGCGACAACATGGACGACAGCGAATGGGGCGAGTGGTTTGCCGCCACCGGCTGGCTGGCGCAGGAAACGCTGGTAGCCCCGGCGATCGGCAACCATGAGTACTTCGAGGAATTCGAGGACACCCCGCAGGAGCGCCGCGTGCTGGGCCGGCACTGGCCGGTCACGTTCGCGCTGCCGGGCAATGGCGCCCCCGCCGCGCAGCAGACCAGCTACTGGCTCGATGCGCAGGGCGTGCGTGTGGCCGTGGTCGATGGCACCTCGGCACTCGATCTGGGCACCGCCAGGGCACAGGCACAGTGGCTGGACAAGGTGCTGACCGGCAATCCGCAGCCATGGACCATCGTGTTGCTGCACCAGCCGTTCTACTCGCCGCGGGAAGGGCGCGAGAACGCCGCGCTGCGTGACGTGCTGCTGCCGGTGGTACGCCGCCACAACGTCGATCTGGTGCTGCAGGGCCACGATCACACCTATGGCCGCCGTGGCGAAGGTCAGGCCGCGACGCCACAGTACGTGGTGACCGTGGCCGGGCCGAAGCAGTATCGCCTTTCCGACGAGGCACGGAAGACGATGGATCCGGTAGCCGAGGACACCCAGCTGTTCCAGGTGCTGACTATCGATCCGCAGCACCTGCGCTACGAGGCGCGCACCGTGACCGGGCGTCTCTACGATGCCTTCGAACTGCGCCGCGACGCCAAGGGCGGCAAGCAGCGCACGGAGCTGAGCGAAGGCCGTATCGCACCGCGCGACTGTCCGCGTGCGCAGACTGCCAAGGGTCGTGCCGACCGCTGCTGGGAATGAGGACACACTGATGACCACACCCCGTCGCATCATTCCATTGGCTGCCATCGGCGCGTCCCTGCTGTTGCTGGCCAGTGCGGTAACCGCCGCCGATACCGTGCTGCATCCCTTCCTGGTCGCCCAGCCGAAGCAGGCCCCGCAGGAAGTGAATCTGGCGGTGGAGATTCCGGCCGGCAGCTTTACCAAGTACGAGATCAAGGAAGATGGCCTGGTCCATGTGGATCGCTTCCAGTCCATGCCGGTCGCCTATCCGGCCAACTACGGCTCGGTGCCGCGTACCCTGGCCGGTGACAACGACCCGCTGGACGCGCTGGTGCTGACCCGCGAACCGCTGCATCCGGGCGTAATCGTGCGCTTCCGGCCGATCGGTTACCTGAAGATGATCGACGGCGGCGAGCATGATGAGAAGATCATCGGCGTGCCGACCGACAAGGTCGACCCGAGCTACGCCGGCATCCGCGACCTGGCGGATCTGCCGGAGGTCGAACGGCAGCGCATCGAGGCCTTCTTCCGCGTCTACAAGGACCTGCCGGCCGGGCGCAACCCGGTGCAGCTCAATGGCTGGGGCAATGCTGCTGAAGCGCGTGCGCTGATCAGCGAGGCGATGCAGCGCTTCGGCAAGTAGATCCATGCCATGCGTGGATGGCCTGGCGCGCGCATCTCCTTCACTGCCCCTGGCTATCATGTCCGCCTTCAACAACGGGGGCGGTGTCTGTGTCGGTAGCGTTGGTATGGTTCCGCCGTGATCTGCGGCTGCAGGACAATCCGGCCCTGCAGGCCGCATTGGAGGCGGGGCACGATGTGGTGCCGGTCTAC
Organism: Stenotrophomonas sp. YJH_SMC_10; assembly: GCF_059371555.1. NCBI lineage: Bacteria > Pseudomonadati > Pseudomonadota > Gammaproteobacteria > Lysobacterales > Lysobacteraceae > Stenotrophomonas > Stenotrophomonas sp. YJH_SMC_10. The sequence goes on from NZ_JCAFUS010000010.1 coordinate 144,298, forward strand.
ATCCATGCGCCCCACGAAGAAGGTGAATGGGCGCCGGGTGCGGCCTCCGATGCGTGGCGGCACCGTTCCCTGGCTGCATTGGATACCGACCTGCGCGCCCGCGGTTCCGCGCTGGTGCTGCGCAGCGGTGACAGCCTGCCGACCCTGCAGGCCCTGATCGAGCAGGCCGGCGCCGAAGCCGTGTACTGGAACCGCAAGTACGAGCCGGCCACGCAGCCACGCGACGCCACCATCAAGCGCACGCTGCGCGAGCAGGGCATCGACGCGCAGAGCTGCAACGGCAGCCTGCTGTTCGAACCCTGGGACATTGCCACCCAGCAGGGCCAGCCCTACAAGGTATTTACGCCGTATTGGCGCAACGTGCTCAGTCACTGGCGCCTGCCGGCGCTGCAGGCCGCACCGAAGGCAATGGCGGCGCACACGGTGGACAGCCTCGCGCTGGAGGATCTCCAGCTGGCACCGACACTGGACTGGGATGCCGGCTTCTGGGAGCACTGGCAGCCGGGCGAGGCCGGTGCGCTGGACGCGCTGTCGGTGTTCGAGGACGGCGCGTTGCGTGGCTATCGCGAGCAGCGCGATCTGCCCGATCGCGTGGGCACCTCGCGGCTGTCGCCCCATCTGCATTTTGGCGAGATCGCGCCGTGGCGCATCGCCCATGCGCTGGAGGGGCTGCGCACTGCAGGCACCGATGCCGACATCGATGGTTACCTGCGGCAACTGGGCTGGCGCGACTTCGCCTATCACCTGCTGCATCACTTCCCGAAGACACCAACCGACAACCTCAACCCACGGTTTGACCGTTTCCCCTGGGCCACGCCCACTGCAGCGCAGCTGCACCACTGGCAGCGCGGCAACACCGGCGTGCCGATCGTCGACGCCGGCCTGCGCGAGCTGTGGCACACCGGCTACATGCATAACCGGGTGCGGATGATCGTGGCCAGTTACCTGTGCAAGCACCTGCGCGCCCACTGGCTGCATGGTGCGCGCTGGTTCTGGGACACCCTGGTCGATGCCGACCTGGCCAACAACACGATGGGCTGGCAGTGGGTGGCAGGTACCGGCGCCGACGCGGCCCCGTACTTCCGGGTGTTCAACCCGGTCACCCAGGCCGAGAAGTTCGATCCGCAGGCCCGCTACATCAGCCGCTGGGTGCCCGAACTGGCGGCGTTGCCGGTGAAGGCGCGCTTCGCGCCATGGCAGCACCCGCAGCTGCTGGCCACGCACGCGCCGGGCTATCCGCGCACCCCGCTGGTGGATCTGGCTGCTGGCCGCAATGCCGCCCTGGCCGCCTACCGCCAGTCGGGAGCAGGGTAAAGGGCCGCGTGGGTGATCCAGTCAGTTAGCTGAACGCGGCCCTGTCGCCGTGACCGATCATCATCCCGACATCGCATCGGGCTGTTTATTCTCTCTGCGCCCGCAAGCCGCCGGCCCGACCGGAAAACAAGGAGAACTCCATGATCCGCAACACCACCCGCAACGTCGCACTGGCCCTGATGAGTGCGGCCGTCCTGTCGGCCTGCGCCACCGGCGGCTCCTACGTGCAGAGTGACCAGTACGGTAACCCGACCGAGCAGCAGAACCGGACCGGCCGCAACGCGCTGATCGGTACCGCCATCGGCGTGGCTGCCGGCCTGCTGACCGGCGACAGTGCGACCGAACGTCGTCAGCACGCGCTGATCGGCGCCGGTATCGGCGCGCTCAGCGGCGCCGCCGTTGGCCAGTACCAGGATCGCCAGGAACGCGCCCTGCGCGAGCGCACCGCCAATACCGGCATCGATGTCCAGCGCCAGGGCGACAACATCATGCTGAACCTGCCGGACGGCATCACCTTCGACTTCGGCAAGGCCACCCTGAAGCCGCAGTTCTACGGCTCGCTCAACGGTGTGGCCGGTACGCTGCGCGAGTACAACCAGACCATGATCGAAGTAGTGGGCCACACCGACAGCATCGGCAGCGACGCGGTCAACAACCGCCTGTCGAAGGAACGCGCCGACTCGGTGGCGCAATACCTGATCGGCCAGGGCGTGCAGAGCGTGCGTATCGAAACGCTGGGCGCCGGCAAGGCGTACCCGATCGCCGACAACAGCACCGATGCTGGCCGTGCCAAGAACCGCCGCGTCGAGATCCGCGTGATTCCGCTCAAGCAGTAACGCGCAGCGTTACAGTCCCGGCGCAGCCGGAACGAAAATGCCGCCCTTGCAGGCGGCATTTTCTGTAGGTGCCGAGCGCTGCTCGGCACACACTGGAACACTCGGCCGCAGCGTCACATGCTTCTGGCGCCTGCAGAGTCGACCACGGCTCGACTCTGCAAGGGCCACTCGGCCAGACCTTCGTTACACCGTCGCCGTCGGCCGCACCACGATCTCATTCACATCCACATCGTCCGGCTGCTCGATCGCAAACCTCACCGCGCGCCCGATCGCGTCGGGCTGCAACGCAATGGCGCGGTAGCCGACCATCATCTCGGCGGCAGCCGGATCAGTGATGCTGTCGGCCAGTTCGCTTTCCACCACGCCAGGATGGATGCAGGTCACCCGCAGTTCGCGGTGCTCCTGGCGCAGGCCGTCGGAAATCGCGCGCACCGCATACTTGGTCGCGCAGTAGACCGCTGCGGTCGGCACCACCGACAGTGCGCCGACCGAGGCGATGTTGATGATCTGGCCGCTGCGCTGGGCGATCATGCCGGGCAGCACGGCAGCGATGCCGTACAGCACGCCACGGATGTTCACGTCGATCATCCGGTCCCATTCCTCCACCTTCAGCGAGCCCATCAGGGACAGTGGCATCACGCCGGCGTTGTTGACGATCACGTCGATCGAGCCGAAATGCCGCAACGCGGCTTCGACGAAGGCATCGACCTGCGCGCGCTGGGTCACGTCGAGCGCGTGGACCCGCACTTCGGCGCCCTGTTGGCGCAGTTCGTCGGCAAGCGCCTGCAGGCGATCCACGCGGCGGGCACCGAGGACCAGGCGCGCGCCCGGCTGTGCGAGGGCGCGGGCGATGCCGGCACCGATGCCGCTGGAGGCGCCGGTGATCAGGATGGTTCGGGAAAGGCTCATGGCAGTGTCTCTGAAGGGGTAGGGAGTGCCCGGGCGTGCCCGGTGCAGCCACGGTAGATGGCACGCCCTGCCGCGATAAGATGGCGATTCCTGATTACCTTGTTCAGAATTGCTAACCAATGTCCGTCGATCTGAACGCTTTGGCCGTGTTCCAGCGGGTGGCCGACTGTCGCAGCTTCACCGCCGCGGCCCAGCAACTCGGCGTGACTCGATCTGCGGTCAGCCAGACCCTCACCAAGCTGGAGCAGTCGCTGGGCGTTGCCCTGCTGCTGCGCACGACGCGCAGCGTCAGCCTCACCGATGCCGGGCAGGCGCTGTTGGTCTCGGTCAGCCCTGCGCTGGCGGAACTGGGCAATGCGCTGGAGGCCAGCGTGCGCCGCCAGGCCGTCGTGTCCGGGCAGCTGCGGCTTGCCGTGTCCTCCATCGCCGAAGCGTTCCTGGCGGGCCCGCTGTTGGCCACGTTCGCAGCACGCTACCCGGCGCTGCAGCTGGACATCACCGTGACCGACGAGGCGTTCGACATCGTCGGCGCGGGCTTCGACGCAGGCGTGCGTCTAGGGGAGGTCATTGCGCAGGACATGGTCGCGGTCCCGGTGTCGGCGCGGCAGCGCCAGCTGGTGGTGTGCTCGCCGGACTATCGCGATGCGCACGTGCTGCCGACCCACCCGCGTGAACTGGGCGCGCATCGCTGCATCGGCTGGCGCAGCGCGCCCGGCAGAGCGCCCTATCGCTGGGAATTCGAGGAGCGCGGCCGGGAATTCAGTGTTGATGTGCAGCCTGAAATCACCAGCAACGACATGGGCGTGATGCTCAGGCTGGCGCTGGCCGGCGCGGGCCTGGCCATCGGCATGGAAGAGACCTGGCGGCCTTGGCTGCAGCGCGGCGAACTGGTGCCGGTGCTGGAAGCATACTGTCCGTGGTTTGCGGGCTTTTTCCTGTATTACCCCAGCCGCCGGCAGGCCGAGCCGAAGCTGCGCGCGCTGGTGGAGCACGTGCTGTCCGAGCTGTAGAGTCGAGTCCTGCTCGACTCTACAAGATCCGGTTACGCCGCCGAAGCGGCCACCTTTTCCAGGATCCGCTTGCCGCTGCTTTCCAGCGCGGCGTCTTCCTGCGCCTTCTGCTGCTGCGCCAGCTTCGCACCCGGGCACTGCGCCAGCATGTAGTTGGCGTCGAAGTTGAGCTTTTCCACCAGGAAATCGACGAACGCACGCACCTTCGGCGAGACCAGGCGGCCGCCGGCGAACACCGCGTTGAAATCCACTTCCGGGCCGGTCCAGCCGGCCAGTACACGACGCACCATGCCCGATTCAACGAACGGCTTGGCCATCACGTCGCCGGTCAGCAGCAGGCCCTCGCCGCATACCAATGCACCGTTCAATGCGGACATGTCGTTGGCGGTCATCAGCGGGGTGACCGGGAAGTCGCGCAGCTCGCCGCCGTTCTCGCCCAGCTGCCAGGTGAAGCGCGGCGAGTTGCCGGTGTGGTACGGCTTGCGCATTGCCAGGATGCGATGGAACTGCAGTTCTTCCGGATGCAGCGGCTCGCCATAGCGTTCGATGTAGGCCGGGCTGGCGAACACCTGCGTGCGCAGGCTGCCAAGCTTGCGCGCGACCAGGTTGGAATCGGGCAGGGCACCGACGCGCAACGCGAGATCTGCCTCGCCGGCAATCAGGTCCAGCTTCTCGTTGCCCATGTGCATGTCCAGGCGGATCTCCGGATACTGCGCGTGGAACTGGCCCAGCAGCGGCGCGATCCAGGTGATGCCGATCGAATAGGGCACGGTGAAGCGCAGCCAGCCGCGTGGGCCGGACTGCAGCTGGCTCACCGCGCTCTCGGCTTCTTCAAGCTCGCGCGCGATGCGCTGGCAATGCTCGTGGTAGATCGAGCCGGCTTCGGTCAGGCCGAGGCGCCGGGTCGTCCGGTGCAGCAGGCGCGCGCCCAGGCGCGTTTCCAGTTCCTGCACTTTGCGGCTGACCGTGGTCTTGGGCAGGCCGAGCGATTTGGCAGCGGCAATGAAGCTGCCTTGCTCGACCACCTTGACGAAGATCAGTGTCTCGTTGAGATCGTGGGACATGGTCGGGGATCCTGGACGTCGGGGATGGGACAATCGTGACAGAACGATTGGACCGGGTGCGGGATGATTATTCCCCTTAATCAGGACTAATCAAGTAAAGGTTTGAGGTCTATCGTGGCGCCATTCGTGAAATGGAGCCCCCTCGCCATGAGCCTGCGCAACATTCTTGCCCGCTTCCGGCACGTCGGCCAGAACGCCCTGGACCTGGCGATGACCGTCGAAGCACGTCCCAGTTCCTTGGTGCACAAGGACTTCCGTGAGTTTACCGCGCCCATGCGTCAGCAGCGTGGCGGTGCCCTCCGCCTGGTCCCGCACAAGGGCGACCGGCTGCGCCGGATTGGGACTATCCCGGATTTGGGAGGAAATGTCCCGTGAATGGGATACTGACGCCCGAAGTCCTGGTCCTCGGCGGCACCGGTGCCGTCGGCCAGGGCGTGGTCGGCGCATTGCTGGAAGCCGGCAGCCCGGTGCTGGTCGTCGGTCGCGATCCGGGCCGGCTGGCCGCACTGCATGAGCAGTTCGCCGATGAGCCGGGCCTGGAGACGATGCTGGGCTCGCTCAGCGACGACGGCTCGGCCCGCGCGCTGGCCGGGCGCATCGTGCAGCGCCCGCGTCCCCTGGCTGCCGTGATCGCGGCAATGGGCGGGCCCTACCGCCGCGGCCGGGTGATCGACCGCAACGGTGATGAACTGCTGGGCGCGATGCAGGCCGATCTGATGCCGCACGTGCACGCCGTCCGCCACCTGCTGCCGCTGTTGCAGGACAACGTGCATGCGCGGCGCTACGTGATGATCGGCAGCCCGGCCAGCGCCAAGCCGTGGGCCGGCTACGGCGAGACCTCGATCACCACTGCGGCGCTGCGCATGTACGCGCAGGTGGTCCACCAGGAAGCACAGGCACTGGGCGTGCGCGCGCAGATGCTGGAAGTCTGCAGCCCGGTGTGTACCCCGGCCAATGCCGCCAACGCCTGCATCGAGTGGCCGAGCTCGCTGCTGGTTGGCCGTCGCGTGGTTTCGCTGCTCGACGGTTGCCGCGACAACCGCGCCATCGTCCGCTGTGACAGCAGCGATGCCGAACTGCCACGCGGGCTGCTGCACCTGGACGTTCCCCCTTCGTGGCGCGATACCGCAGGTGTTGCTTGACCTCGACCATGGTTGAGGTCGCAGGATGCGCCGCTGATTTTTGCAACACGTTCTCATATTGCTGTACCACCCCTCCGTACGGATGCATGCCATGACTTCCCCCAATACCACCCCACATCGTTTCGGCCATCGCATCGCGATGGTCGGCGTGTCGATCCTCGCCGCGGCCGTGCTTGCGGCCTGCAGCGGCGGCCATGCCGAAGAAGCCGGTGCGCCGCCGCCGCCGCAGGTCAGCGCGGCGCCGGTGCTGGTCAAGCAGGTCAGCCAATGGGACGAGTTCAGCGGTCGCGTCGAAGCGGTGCAGAGCGTTGAACTGCGCCCGCGCGTGTCCGGTTACATCGACAAGGTCAACTATGTCGAAGGCCAGGAAGTGAAGAAGGGCGAAGTGCTCTTCACCATCGACGCGCGCAGCTACCAGGCCGAGTACGATCGCGCCGCCGCCGAGCTGGCCCGCGCCCGCACCCAGGCCACGCTGGCGCGCAGCGAATCCGAGCGCGCCAAGCGGTTGTCCGAGCAGCAGGCGATCTCCACCGAGACCGCCGAACAGCGTCGTGCCGCGGCCGACCAGTCCGGGGCCGCCGTGCAGGCCGCGCAGGCGGCGCTGGATGCCGCCCGCCTCAACCTGGAGTTCACCAAGGTGCGTGCACCGATCGACGGCCGCGCCGGCCGCGCGATGGTCACCGCCGGCAACCTGGTCACTGCCGGCGACAGCGCCAGCGTGCTGACCACGCTGGTCTCGCTGGATACCGTGTTCGTCTACTTCGATGCCGACGAAAGCACCTTCCTGCGCTATGCACAGATGGCACGCAAGGGCGAGCGCCCGAGCGAGCGTGACAGCGCGCTGCCAGTGAAGGTCGGCCTGTCCGGGGAAGAGGGCTACCCGCATGCGGGCAAGGTCGACTTCCTCGACAACCAGGTGGCCCGCAGCACCGGCACCATCCGCGTCCGTGCGCTGCTGGACAACGCCGACCGCCAGTTCACGCCGGGCCTGTTCGCCCGCGTGCAGCTGCTCGGCAGCGGCCAGTTCCAGGCCATGCTGATCGATGACAAGGCCGTGCTGACCGACCAGGACCGCAAGTACGTCTACGTGGTCGACAAGGATGGCAAGGCCCAGCGCCGCGACATCCAGCTCGGCCGCACCGCCGATGGCCTGCGTATCGTCGAGCACGGCCTGGCCGCCGGTGACAAGGTGATCATCGACGGCGTGCAGAAGGTCTTCATGCCGGGCATGCCGGTGCAGGCCAAGACCGTGGCGATGCAGCCACAGTCGGCGGCGGCACCGGGCCGCGATGCAACCGCTGCGCTGAACCACTGATCCGCCGGCTCCTGATCCGCGTCCCCGCTTAGCTGCCGGCGCCAGCGGCAGCCTTTCCTGCCTTCGTCATCCCGGCGAGGGGCAGGGTGGCTGTTGCCCGCCGGACGCCTTTCCCAGGAATTCCTCCATGGACTTTTCCCGTTTCTTCATCGACAGGCCGATCTTCGCGGCGGTGCTGTCGATCGTGATCTTCGCCGCAGGCCTGATCACGATTCCGATCCTGCCGATCAGCGAGTACCCCGAAGTGGTGCCGCCGTCGGTGGTCGTGCGCACGGTCTATCCGGGCGCCAATCCCAAGGTCATTGCCGAGACCGTCGCCACGCCGCTTGAAGAGGCGATCAACGGCGTCGAAGGCATGATGTACCTGAAGTCGGTTGCCGGCTCGGACGGCGTGCTGCAGATGACCGTCACCTTCCGCCCGGGCACCGACCCGGACGCGGCGGCGGTGAAGGTGCAGAACCGCGTGGCCCAGGCCCAGGCACGCCTGCCCGAGGACGTGCGCCGGCAGGGCGTGACCACGCAGAAGCAGTCGCCCACCTTCCTGATGGTGGTGCACCTGACCTCGCCGCAAGGCAAGTACGACACCCTGTACCTGCGCAACTACGCCCGCCTGCACGTCAAGGATGCGCTGGCGCGCATTCCGGGCGTCGGTGACGCGCAGATCTTCGGTGGCGGCGACTACGCCATGCGTGCCTGGCTGGACCCGGACAAGGTGGCGTCGCGCGGCCTGACCGCCAGCGACGTGGTGCGCGCCATGCGCGAGCAGAACGTGCAGGTCTCGGCCGGCCAGCTTGGCGCCGAACCGCTGCCGGACAGCAAGTTCCTGACCCTGATCAACGCCCAGGGCCGGCTGAAGACCGAAAAGGAATTCGGCGACATCGTGCTCAAGAGCGGCACCGATGGCGAGATCGTGCGCCTGGCCGACGTGGCCCGCCTTGAACTGGGTGCCGGTGACTACACCCTGCGCTCGCAGCTGGATGGCAAGAACGCAGTCGGTATCGGTATCTTCCAGTCGCCGGGCGCCAACGCGCTGGAAATCCGCGACAAGGTCATCTCGACGATGGACGAGATGCAGAAGACCATGCCGGCCGACGTGAAGTACGAAGCGGTGTATGACACCACCATCTTCGTGCGTGACTCGATCAAGGCCGTGGTCTCCACGCTGCTGGAAGCGATCGCGCTGGTGGTGCTGGTGGTGATCCTGTTCCTGCAGACCTGGCGCGCGTCGATCATCCCGTTGATCGCGGTGCCGGTGTCGGTGGTGGGTACCTTCGCCGCGCTGTACCTGCTGGGCTTCTCGATCAACACGCTGAGCCTGTTCGGCCTGGTGCTGGCGATCGGCATCGTGGTCGACGACGCGATCGTGGTGGTGGAGAACGTCGAGCGCAACATCGAAGAGGGCCTGTCGCCCACCGCTGCGGCCCACCAGGCCATGCGTGAAGTGTCCGGCCCGATCGTGGCGATCGCGCTGGTGCTGTGTGCCGTGTTCGTGCCGATGGCGTTCCTGTCCGGGGTCACCGGCCAGTTCTACAAGCAGTTCGCCGTCACCATCGCCATCTCCACGGTGATCTCGGCGATCAACTCGCTGACCCTGTCGCCGGCCCTGGCCGCACGCCTGCTGAAGGCCCACGGCGCACCGAAGGACGGCCCGAGCCGCCTGATCGACCGCCTGTTCGGCTGGGTGTTCCGTCCGTTCAACCGCTTCTTCAAGTCCAGCTCGGAGAAGTACGAGCGTGGCGTGGCCCGCATCCTCGGCCGTCGTGGCGCGGTGTTCGTGGTCTACGCGATCCTGCTGGTCGGTACGGGCGTGATCTTCAAGCTGGTGCCGCCGGGCTTCATCCCGACCCAGGACAAGCTGTACCTGATTGCGGGTGTGAAGCTGCCGGAAGGTTCGTCGATCGCACGCACCGATGAAATGCTGCGCAAGGTCGCCAAGATCGCCCAGGAAACCGATGGCGTCGCCCACACCATCTCGTTCCCCGGTCTGAACGCGCTGCAGTTCACCAACACGCCGAACACCGGTGTGGCGTTCATCCCGCTCAAGCCGTTCGCCGAGCGCCATGGCCGCACCGCCGCGCAGATCAACGCCGAGATCAACCAGAAGATCGCCGGCCTGCAGGAAGGCTTCGCGTTCGCGATGATGCCGCCGCCGATCCTCGGCCTGGGCAACGGCAACGGCTACCAGATGTTCATCGAGGACCGTGGCAACCTGGGTTACGGCGCGCTGCAGAACGCCGTCCAGGCGATGCAGGGTACCGTGGCGCAGACGCCGGGCATGGCCTTCCCGATTTCCAGCTACCAGGCCAACGTGCCGCAGCTGGATGCCGAGGTCGACCGCGTCAAGGCCAAGGCACAGGGCGTGCAGCTCACCGAGCTGTTCGACACCCTGCAGACCTACCTGGGTTCGGCCTACGTCAACGACTTCAACCAGTTCGGCCGTACCTGGCAGGTGATCGCCCAGGCTGACGGTCCGTTCCGCGAGACGGTCGAGGACATCGGCAAGCTGCGTACCCGCAACGACCGCGGCGAGATGGTGCCGATCGGTTCGATGGTCACCATCAAGCAGACCTTCGGCCCGGACCCGGTGCTGCGCTTCAATGGCTATCCGGCCGCTGACCTGGCCGGTGAAGCCGATCCGCGCCTGCTGTCGTCGGCCGAGGCGATGAACAAGCTGACCGAGATCGCCGGCAAGGTACTGCCGGTGGGCATGGCCACCGAATGGACCGACCTGAGCTACCAGCAGGCCACGCAGGGCAAGGCCGCGTTCATCGTGTTCCCGGTGGCGATCATGCTGGCCTTCCTGGTGCTGGCCGCGCTGTACGAAAGCTGGTCGCTGCCGCTGGCGGTGATCCTGATCGTGCCGATGACCCTGCTGTCTGCGCTGTTCGGCGTGTGGTTGACCGGCGGTGACAACAACGTGTTCGTGCAGGTTGGCCTGGTGGTGCTGATGGGCCTGGCGTGCAAGAACGCGATCCTGATCGTCGAATTCGCCAGAGAGCTGGAGATGGGCGGCAAGGGCATCGTTGAAGCCGCGCTGGAAGCCTGCCGCCTGCGCCTGCGCCCGATCGTGATGACCTCCATCGCGTTCATCGCCGGCACCGTACCGCTGGTGCTGTCGCACGGTGCAGGCGCCGAGGTGCGCTCGGTGACCGGCATTACCGTGTTCGCCGGCATGCTGGGCGTGACCCTGTTCGGCCTGTTCCTCACCCCGGTGTTCTACGTGGCGCTGCGCAAGCTGGTTACCCGCAATGGTGGCGGTCAGCTGGTGCAGCACGGCGAACCGACCATCCACCACTGATACGGAACTCCGCCGCCGGTCGTTGGCCGGCGGCCACTCTCCCCACAGACAAGGCATGCATCCATGAACACCCATCAGAACAAGATCGCGCTGGTGACCGGCGCCACCCGTGGCATCGGCCTGGAAACCGTGCGCCAGCTGGCAGAGGCCGGCGTGCACACGCTGCTGGCCGGTCGCAAGCGCGATACCGCGGTGGAGCTGGCCCTGAAGCTGCAGGCTGAAGGCCTGCCGGTCGAAGCCCTGCAGCTGGACGTGACCGACGCGGCCAGCATCGCCGAAGCGGTCGAGCAGGTGCGCCAGCGCCACGGTCGCCTCGACATCCTGGTCAACAATGCCGGCATCATGATCGAGAACCCGGCGCAGGCGCCGTCCGAGCAGTCGCTGGACACCTGGAAGCGCACCTTCGACACCAACGTCTATGCGCTGGTCGCGGTAACCCAGGCATTCCTGCCGCTGGTCAAGCAGTCCAAGTCCGGACGCATCGTCAATGTGTCCAGCATGCTCGGCTCGCAGACCCTGCACGCGGATCCCTCCTCGGGCATCTACGACTTCAAGATTCCGGCCTACAACGCGTCCAAGGCCGCAGTGAACAGCTGGACCCTGAGCCTGGCCTATGAGCTGCGCAACACGCCGATCAAGGTCAACACCGTGCATCCGGGTTACGTAAAGACCGACATGAACGGCGGCAACGGCGAGATCGAAATCAGCGAAGGCGCGCGTTCCAGCGTGGAAATGGCGCTGATCGGTGAATCCGGTGCCAGCGGCAGCTTCACCTACCTGGGCGAGGTGCTGCCATGGTGATCCGCACGTTGGCGATGGCCGTCTCCAGCCTGGTGCTGGCGGGCTGTGTCAGCGTCGGCCCGAACTACAAGGCCCCGGTGCAGGAACCGGTGGTCCTGCAGGGTGCACAGCAGCCGGTCTTCAGCACGGCCTCGCCGGTCGCCAGCTGGTGGGCGCAGTTCGATGATCCGGTGCTGGAGCAGCTGGTCCATGGTGCCCTGTCGGACAACCTGGACCTGCGCGTGGCCGTGGCCCGCGTCAGCCAGGCCCGCGCGGTGTTCGTCGAAAGCCGCCTTGACCAGGCCCCGCACATCACCGCAGGCGGCAGCTACGACCGCCGCAAGCAGCCCGATCCGCAGCTGGGTGGGCAGCGGGTGTTCAGTGAAAGCTACCAGCTCGGCTTCGATGCCGGCTGGGAGCTGGATCTGTTCGGCCGCAAGCGCCGTGCCGCCGAAGCCGCGCGTGCAGACCTCGGTGCCGAGCAGGCCAACCTGGCCGACGCGCAGGTACTGGTCGCCGCCGAAGTGGCACGCAACTACTTCGAGCTGCGTGGGACGCAGAAGCGCATCGCCGTGGCCCAGCACACGCTGGAGAACCTGCGCGATACGCAGAAGCTGACCGAGGCGCGTTGGGAACTGGGCGCCGGCAGCGAGCTGGACGTGCAGAGCAGCCGCGCGCGCCTGAAGGCGATCGAGGCCGACATCCCGCTGCTGGAAGTGGCCGAGACACAGTCGCGCAACCGGCTGGCCGTGCTGCTGGGACAGCGTCCGGAAGTACTGACCGACATGCTTGCGCCGCACGACGTGCCGGCCTTCGCCAAGGCATTGCCGCTGGGTGACACCCGCGAACTGCTGCGCCAGCGCGCCGACGTGCGCGTGGCCGAGCGGCGCCTGGCGGCCGCCACCGCGCGCGTGGGCGTGGCCACCGCCGATCTGTTCCCGCGGCTGTCGCTGTCCGGTTTCGTCGGCTTCCTTGGGGGCGATGCCAGCGGCCTGGTCAACGGCAACAACAAGGCCTGGTCGCTGACCCCGTCGCTGAGCTGGGCAGCGTTCGACTTCGGTACCGTGCGTGCGCGCCTGCGTGCCAGCAAGGCTGAAGCCGAAGGCGTGGCCGCGCAGTACGAACAGGCGGTACTGCTCGCCCTGGAGGACACCGAGAACGCGCTGACCCGCTATTCCAAGCAGCAGGCACGGTTGGCGATCGTGGTCGAGCAGGCGCAGGCGGCACGGCGTGCCGAATCGCTGGCACAGATCCGCTACCGCGAGGGCTCGGAGGACTTCCTGACCCTGCTCGACGCGCAGCGCACGCAGCTGGCTGCCGACGATGCCCTGGCGGCGGCCGAGGCCGAAGTCAACGTCAGCGTGGTGGGCGTCTACAAGGCACTGGGGGGCTGGGGGCAATCACCGCAGCCGCCCAGCGTGGCGCAACTGCAGTAGACCCGGGGGACGGGAGCGCTGGCTTCCGTCCCTTTCTTCTTTCAGGGCCACTGGTTGGCCGGCACCGCGCGGTCGCGCATGCGCACGACGCAGAATCGATGGCCGCTGGGCGCTTCCATCACCCACCAGCGTTTGACGAAGCCGATGCGACGGGCGCCGAGTTTTTCCAGGCGGTCGGCCTCGGCATCGATGTCGTCGCTCTCGATGTCCAGGTGCACCCGTGACGGGTGATCGACGCGTTGCACCTCCACGTCCAAGCCTGCCGGCGCGCCCAGCAGGTCGGCGTACTCGGCGCCGCCTTCGGCACGTGCCGCCTGCGCCTGCAGGCCCAGCGCGGCGGCCCAGAAGCGGGCAGCCTCGTCGGCGGGCATGTCCTGGCAGTCGATGATGAATCCGGCCAGCCGGCTCTGGTGTGCCATGTCCTGCTCCGCGGTCCAGGGGGATGCGGCAGGGTAGCGCGGTGCCCGGCGTGGACATCTTCACGTCCGTGACGTTTCTGACTCTGCCGAAACGGCGTCCCGCCGTGTAACTAGTGGGTCAGGCACCTGGGAGGACAAGCAATGGCGGACGGATGGCGGGATACCCAACGGATGTTGTTCGGCGATCCGGGCCCACCCGGTGCCGGGTTGTCGGTGGCGGTCGTGGTGCTGCTGGTGCTGGCGACGATGGCCGCTGCGGTCGGTTTCCTGCGCCTGCAGGATTCGATGCTCGGGCTGGGCCTGATCGGTGTGGCCGTGTTCCTGGCGATCGGCGCCCGCATCTGCCAGGCGCGCGACCAGCATCAGGCGCTGTATCGCCTGCTGTCGCGGCAGCCACCGCTGTAACGGCGGCTGCCGTGGCTGCTCAGTGCTTGGGCCAGTCCAGCTCGACCACCAGCGGGAAGTGGTCCGACGGCAGCACGCCATCGACGCGTCGGTCGTCGGTCAGGAAGCTGCGCGCATGGAAGCCGCGCACCAGCACCCAGTCCAGCTGCACGGTGGCCTTGCCGGTGAAATCATGGAAGGTCAGCCGCGGGCCCTGCGGGGCCTTCACCTGGGTTCGGGTGTCCTGCAGCACGCGGGTGAACGCCTTGTAGGTGTCGCCGCCGGGTTCGCTGTTGAAGTCGCCGGTCAGCACGACGGGCAGATCGGCCGGCAGCTTGGCCACGCGCGTGCCGATCAGTTCGGCACCCTTGACCCGCCGCGGTTCGTCTTCGTCGCGGTAGGGGAGGTGGGTGTTCATGAAGTAGAAGCGGCGGCCGTCGTCGATGCGGCGGAACAGCGCCCAGGTCACCATGCGCGGATACAGGTTGCCCCAGGTGATGCTGCCCGGCACGTCCGGTGTGTCGGACAGCCAGAAGTTGCCTGATTGCTCGATCGCCAGCACATTGCTGTCGTAGAACACACCCATGTGCTCGTCACCGCTGCCCCCGCGGCGGCCCTCGCCGAACCAGCGATAGCCGGGCAGGTGCCCGGCCAGGTAGTCGGCCTGCTCCTGCACCAGTTCCTGGGTGCCGATCACTGCGGGGTGTGCATCGAGGATGACCTTCACCATCGCGTCGCGGCGGTCAGGCCAGCGCTTGCCGGGTTCGGTATCGGCCGGGGTGCGCACATTGAACGACATCACCTTCAACGGCGCGGGGGCAGCCGCCCAGGCGCTGGTGAGAGGCAGGGCAAGCGCCAGCAGCGCAGAGAGCGCGGGGCGACGGAAACGCGACAACATCGTGGAATCCCTCCATTCCATGAAAACGGTTTCACGGAGCATCGCACGGATTGCCGGTGGATGGCTGTGCACGCGCTGGCGGCATCTGTCGGGAATGGGGCGTATTCAGCCTGGCGTTGACGGCGCATTGACCCGTCAGACCGGGCCTGCGTGCTAGAACGGCCGTGCCGGCCATTGAACCCGGCATCGCAGCAGCAAACCCACAACGGAACCACAAGGAGCTGTGCCATGACACGATTGATTCGCGCCCTGCAGGTGTCGCTGAACCTGCGTTCGGACAATTCCACCCAGTGCATCCGTTCCAAGTATCGCTACTGGAACATCTTCTGACCGGAAGGACGCCACATATTCGATGACATCGCCAGGGAAGGTCGATGATCTTCCCTGGCATCGGGGGCAGTGCATGGATGAGCGTGCAGCGGATGCGGAAGTGGTTTCCATCGACGACCTGCTCGATCGCGTGCGCCGCGAAGGGCCGGTGCTGCGCTTCAACAATGATGTTGTCGGCATCTTTGATCCGGCCCTGGCGGTCAGGGTCGACAAGGCCAACACCGACCGGCACACAGTACCGGATTCGCTGATTGACTATCTTGGCCTGCGCCGTGCCCGCGACCCGGTCGCATGGAGTGAGGTGCGTGGACTACTGAGCGAACAGGCCGGACGCCTGGCCAGCCCCGGGCACATGCGCGATCTCTACGCGCGCATGCACGGCTTTCTCGTCCAGCGTGCTGATCGTGCGCATGACCTCAGCGAACTGAGCTGGTGGACGATCTCGCAGTCGCTGTTGCCGCTGCTGATCGATGGCCTCAGCCGCGCCGACGTCGAAGCACTCATCGGCGAACAGAAGACCCGCTACAACGCCATCGTGCTGCAGAACTTCTCGTTCTGGCGGCGGATCATCGACTTCCACCTTTCCCGCCGCGCGGCGCGCACCGTGTCACGGCACATCCGGCGCCGTGCGCGGGAGAGCGCGCCGCGCGAGGACTTCCTGCAATCGCTGCTGCCGCTGGTAGAACGGGTCGGGGTGGACCGGGTGGCCTATCTGGTGTCGATGGTGCTGGCCGGCATGTCGGGCCTGCCCGGTATCACTGCCGCCAGCCTGCTCTACGCGATGCACCGTTTTCCGCACTGGCATGCGCGCATTCGCGAGGAAACCTCGGCGCTGAGCCTGGAGCAGCTGTATGCACTGCCGATCAAGTCCCTGCCGTGCACGTCGCGTTTCGTCAAGGAAACTCTGCGGCTGTGGCCGGGACTGTTCGCCCTGCATCGTCCCGCCTCGCACGATATCGACATCGAGGGTGTCTGCATCCGCAAGGGTGGGGCATACGAGCTGTCATCCTACTTCCAGCATCATTCGCCGGAGTACTGGCAGAACCCGGACAGCTTCGATCCGGATCGCTGGTTGCCCGAGCGCCGACAGGCCAACAAGGGCGCCTATGTCCCGTTCGGATTCTCATCGCGTGCCTGCATCGGCAGCGCGGTCGGCCATGCCCAGCTGCTGCTGTTCTGCGCGCTGGTGACCCGCGATTTCGAGTTGTCGGTGCAGGAGGTGCCAGCACCCTGGATGCAGCTGGAGGGCTTTGCCATCCCGGTCGACTTCATCGGTACGTTGACGCCGCGGCGCGCATGACGGTGGCCACCGCGCGGGGCTCAGTCGTCGATCTCGCCTCGGCGGGCGGCCGCGCGCACCGCCTGCGCGGTGGTGGCCACACCCAGCCGTTGCCGCGCTCGACGCAGGTGGTTCTCCACCGTGCGCGCAGACAGCCCCAGTGTGGCCGCGATGTCCGCCTGGCGCCGCCCGGCCGCGACCCAGCGCAGCACTTCACGTTCGCGCGCGCTCAAGGTGCCCGCGGGAACCTGCGCAGGCGCTTCGGCCAGACGCCGCGCCGCACGGAAGGCGGACGTGCCGACCATGTCCAGCAGCACGCGCGCGCTGGCGGACGCATCAATCGAGGTGCCGGCGAAGCTGACCGCGCCTTCCAGACCGGTCGGGCCGAACACCGGAACCTGCAGCCCATGCAGGCCATCGCCGCGCGGCTGCTTCACCACCAGATAGCGTTCGCCGCGCACGCCCTGGCGCTTGCTCCAGAAGAACGGCGCCGTGCTGTCCAGTACATGGCGGTTGACCGGGCAGGCGTGGAGGTAGCGGGCGAGCCCGGTAGCGCTGCCGTCGTCGAACCAGTCCCCTTCGATCCAGTACACGCGCTGTGCGCCGCGTTCCAGGCCGGTGCCGGTGGCGAACACCAGCAGGCGGTCGTAGCCCAAGGGTGAGGCGGCGCGGCGCAGCACGCCGCCCACCGCGGCCAGTGAGCGCGCCTGTTCCAGTTCCAGCAACGCGGACACCAGCGCGGGCACTGGCTCAGCGCCCGACCAACGCGTCCAGCAGCGTACGCGCGGCCAGCTTGCCCAGCGCGTTGCCCGCCAGCGGACTGTCGCCGGTCAGCAGCAGCCGATCCTGCAGCACGCTGCCATCGATGCCCTCATTGACGATCTGCACGCCCTGCTGCGCCAGCCGCTCACCGAAGAACCAACGCAGCTGCCCCGGCATGTAGCCGATCTCCGGCGTCTGCCGGTCCATCGCGTCGGGGAACGCGCAGATGCGGTAGCCACGGAACAGCGAGCTGCCTTCAGCTTCGTTGACGCCCGCCGCCAGCAGCGCCGCCGGTCCATGGCAAAGGGTGATGATGTGGCGCTGCGCGGCCATGGCCCAGTGCAGCGCGGCCTTCACTGCTGCGCTCTCCGGAAGGCCGATCAGTGCGCCATGGCCACCGGGAATGAACACGGCGGCATAGTCCGAATCGGCTCCCAGGCCGGCCACCACCGCGTCCAGCTGCAACGGCTGGCGGAAGCGCGCCTCGTAGCGTTCGTACAGTGCGCCGATCTCGCGGTCCTCGCGCGGGAAGGCCCACCATTCGAACTTGACGGGGTTGCCGGACAGCGTTGCCACGTCGATCCCGAAGCCGGCCTTGTCCAGGTGGTACATCGGCAGCAAGGTTTCCACGGGGTGGTTGCCGGTGGAGAACAGGTGGCCATTGGCGGTCGGCAGGTAACGCTCATCGGCAGCGATCATCAGCACCTTCCAGCGGCCGTCGCGGCGTGCATCCGGGTACTCGGCCCCGGACAGGTTGCTCTGGGGCGATGTGAACTGCGACAGCGAGTACGGCGACGGGAAGAAGGCATCGCGCTCGGCCGGATCGGGGCTGGGCTGGCGGCTGGGCTCTTGCGTGTGCATGCGGACCTCCGTGGGGGAAAGTGGACCCAGCATAAAAGGCCGCGCGCGCAGCCACGATGAGGGATTCCCCTCAATCGGGCCCTGCTACTTCAGCGGCGTCCGGTGCTGCTGCATGTCCTCATGCAGGATCCTGCGCAGTTCAACGATGGCCGGCGTGGCTTCCTGCACGCTGTGCCCGGACACGATCACCTTCTCCGAATCCGCATGCGGCAGGTGCGAGCTCCAGTAGGGCACCAGCCCGTCATCGGTCTTTTCCAGCGGGCCGTCGGCCTTGGCGCGGGCGATGATGGAGTGGTAGTGCACCCTGGGAGACATCGGCAGGTCGGTTACGGCCCGGACGAACGGGTCATCCTTGTCCAGATTCTGGATGCTGTTCATCTGGTAGCCGTGCTTGCCATCGGTGCGGTCGATCTGGCCGTCGTTGGCCAGCGTCGCCACGTCTTCCAGCACGGTCAGCGGCAGCCGGACCAGGCGGCCGATCCAGCGGCCGAGGCGGGTGCCGGCCACGTCGGTGCCGCGATGCGGGGTGGCGATGAACACCACCCGCGATACTTCCGGCTCCGGCAGGAAGGTCAGCACCGGCGCGCCCTTGGTGCGCAGCAGCTCGCGCTGGGCAGGCGTCATCTGCGCGGTGGCCAGCAGGGTATCGACCAGGTGGTCACCCGAGGAGGAGACCATCAACCGTGCGATCACTCCCCCCATGCTGTGCCCGACCAGGACCATGTCATGCGAGGCCTGCGCCTTGCCGCTGGGGTCGAAGTGCCTGAACACCTCGGCCAGCGTGTGGCGCATCGCATCGTGGCTCATCGCGATGGGCATGTTGGTGGGGTAATAGAACTGCCAGACCTGGAACGCCTGGCGGATCTCGTCGTCGCGCAGCAGTTCGTTGGCCACGTTGACCCACGCTTCCGGACTGCTGGCCAGGCCATGGATCATCAGCAGCACGCGACGGTTCGGGTCGTAGGGCTGCATCATGTACAGATGCGGCGTGTCGATGCCGCCCTTGCCACCGAACAGCGTGCGCAACGACTGGCGGCTGAAGTTGGAGCGGGCCAGCCACAGCGCGTAGCCGGCGGTGAAATTGGCTGCCAGCGGCACCTGCTGGCCGTGCAGGGTCACTTCCGAGACCTGGTAGGGATCGTGGATCTCCAGTTCCGGCTCGTCGTCATGCAGCACTTCCCACAGGTTCTTTCCCGAGAAGCGCAGCAGCACCGTCATCGATGGCGAAGGCATCTCGCTCCAGCTCTGCGTGGCAGAACGTCCTGCCTGCGCCGCCTGCGCCGCCGCCGGAGGCGGAGTAGTCGTGCTGCCGGCCGGGTCGTCCATCACCGCCACCAGCTCGGCACCGAAGCCATCGCGGCGGTGCACGCTGCGCAGCGTGCCGGTGAACGACAGCGAGGCGGCAGGTACCAGCTCGCTGGGGGTGCGCTGGTCCAGCGCCGATGCTTCGTCTGAAGGGGCCAGCACGAAGGTCCAGCGGCCCAGCCGGAGGTGGTTGGCCGTGTTGTGCACGCGCCCGGTGGCATAGGCATCGTACAGCTGCACCGAAGCCTCCTGCACCGCCAGGTTGTAGTAGTCGCGCACCTGGGTCTGGCGGTCCTCGAACCCCCGCTGGTTGGCGGTGCGCTCGGTGAAGAACAGATAGGCATAGGCCTGGCGCGCGACCTGCATCCACGCGTCCAGGCGCGGCTGGAAGTCGGCATCCAGCTCGGTGATTGCAGTCTTGGCCCGGCCTGACGCGGAGTATTCGCGCTTCGGCGCCGGCAGGGTCATCGCATACTGCAGCCACAGCTCGGCCAGGCTGGAGCGCTTGTCTTCCTCGCGCACCACGATGCTGCCTTCCATCGCCTCGATGCAGGGAAGGCCGGGCTTGGCACAGGCCCCCTCATCGAGCCCGGCCACGCGCAGGGTCTCGGTGGTCGCCGCGCTGAGCTTGCCGGAGGTGAGGATGTCACCGCGCTTGAGCGCGATGTACTGGCCGGGCGTGACCGAAGCGACCTGCACCGACGGCCCGAACTGGCGCAGCGTCGCGCAGCCGCCCAGGGTGAGCAGCACGGTGATGATGAGGGTCGTGCGGCCGATCAAGCCCAAGCCCGTGGTAGCCATGCGATCCTCCTGCGCGGTGGCGCCACTCTAGCGGGCGGTCTGTCAACGTGGAATCTACCGGCTGGGTCGGGGTGGTGCTGGGCTCATTCGCCCTGCGTGCCATCCAGGTATCGCCGTGTGACACTGCGGAGTATCAAGGGACGCAGTGATCGCGATGACCTGGCTGGAAAACCGTATTCCCCCGCCCGTGGTGATGCTGCTGTGGGCTGCTGTCGGATATGCAGCATGCGGCCTGTGGCCGGGTTTTGACTTCCGGGCGCCGGTGCCGGTGCTACTGGCGGGTCTGACGATGACGCTCGGTGTGGTGCTGAACCTGCTGCCCAAGGTGTCCTTCCGGCGAGCAGGCACCACCGTCAATCCGCTGCGACCTTCAGCCTCGAGCGTGCTGGTTACCAGCGGCATCTACCGCCGCACACGAAATCCGATGTATCTGGGCCAGGCGCTGGTTCTGCTGGGGGCCATGATGTACCTGCAGAACCTGATCGCGCTGCTGGTGGTACCGCTGTTCCTGGCGTACATCACCCGGTTGCAGATCCTGCCGGAGGAGCGTGCACTGATGGCCCGCTTTCCCGAGGCGTACGTGCAGTACTGTCGCCGGGTGCCGCGCTGGCTGTAGCGTTGGCTACGCCATCAGCCGCTGATCTGGCACTTCACCGCGGCCGAATAGCCTTCGTAGTCGTCGCCGGCGACCACGTGCAGCGTGTGGCGCTTGTCGACGCGCTTCACGTACGACGGTTCTTCGGTATTGGCGTGCTCGTTGACCCCGGTCACCGACCAGGTCCTGGCCAGGCGCTTGGCATCGACGCCGTTCAAGTACACGAAGAGGCTCTTCTCGCCTTCGGCCACGTTCACATCGGCACCGGTGACCGTGCCGCCAAACAGCGCGACCGGCTTGTCCTCCGGCTCGAACGTGCCAGCTGGCTTCTTGGCCAGGCCGGCCGCCTGCAGCGCGTCGATGGCGTCGGCCGCACTGAAATCCGAGCCGGGCTTGCAGGCCAGCAGGGCTTCCAGCGTGGCGGTGCCGGGCGGCGCGATGGCCGGTGCCGCGGCGCGCGTGGCTGGGGTTGCGGCGAGGGCGGTGAGGAGAAGGGAAACCGTGAGGGCAGCTTTCATGGCAGATCCTTCTGGCGGTCGCGGGGTCAGGGCTGTTGTGTGGGGGGGGGGGGCACCCCGATCGTGCGCCACACGTCCCGCGCGACGTGCAGGCACAAAAAAGCCGGAACCCCAGTTGACGGGAGATCCGGCTTCTTGCGGCCTCGACAGGCCATACAGATGGTGGAGGTGGGCCCTACCGCAATGTGAACGTAAGTTTTTGATGGTGAAGGTGGTTGGTGCTGGTGTCCGAATCAGATACCCCCAGCAATACCCCCACTTTATGCAGCCTTGGCGGGTTCAATTCCATCCCGCTCGGCAACCCGGGCGGCCTGCCAGGCGTCCACCTCGGCCTCGATCCAGCCTACCGCGTTGCCGCCGAGCGGCACAGGCGCAGGGAATGTGCCGGCGCCGATCCGGTCATAGATCGTGGTCTTGCCCAAACCCGTGCGGCGCCTGACCTCGGGCATCTTGATGAAAACGAGCGGCTCGGTGGCCATGTTGTCCTCCTTCAGATCGACGCCAGCGCCGCGCGCTGGGTCTTGGGTTGGCGCTCGGCTAGCCCGAGTTGGAACTGCAGGACGTTGTCGGCCGCAGTAGGCAGTGCGGCTGGGCGCGCGCTGCGTTCGGGGCGGTTTAGCCTGCGCCACGCTGCGATGGCCTTCTCGGGATCGGCGTGCTTGCTGGTCGACCTGCAGGCGCACTCGATCAGGTGGCCACCGCCGGCGGAGGCGCAGCGCTTGTCGTGGATGTGGCGCGCGCGGTGGCCGGCGGCGCAGTTCGGCAACCCTTCCGGGTGGCTGATATGTTCCTGGGTCATGGCTTCTTGCACTCCTCGATGTGGGGGACCAGCTTTTCCAGCAGGAAGGCGGCTTGCTCGGCGCGCCTGCGGCATTCGTACGGGTTGAGGTTCTGACGGGCGTCCCTGAGCCATTCCAGCGGCTCGACCAGCCACTGCGGGTCGAACGGGAGCAGGGTTCGCGGGTCGACCTTCTCGACCAGCGGGGAACAATCAGGGCCGGCCCAGTCCTCGGGATCGCCGCACCTGGTGCACACGCCTGCCTTGAACGCGTGGTCGCGCTCCGGCTGGATGACACGCGGGGTTTCCCACAGGGCTCGCACGACCCAGCCGCGCTTGGCGGCGTGATAGAAGTGCTCAGAGGTGGCAGTCACCCAGCACCCGGGCCCCACGTCGTTCTTGTTGCGGTACTCCCAGCGCACGGGCGGTTGCGAGTACAGCTCCTGCAGGAGGGTCTCGCCCCACTCGCGAACCTGGTCGGCAGAGATTGGCGCGCCGGCGGCGCCCAGGCGGAGCATGGTGGTGACGACAGCTGCGACACGCGACGATGCCTTGGTGGCCTCGACAACAGTGGCCGGGGAAATGGGCAGTGGTGCAGTCATGCGAACAGGTCCAGTTGGGCCGGCAGTGCCGGTGCGCGCGGCGGTGCCGGCAGTGGGGCGCAAGTGCTGGCACGCATGCGCGCGCGCTGTGCAGCGTTGAAGGCGAACCAGAAGCCGAGGCCGTGCCGGCGCGCCCGGCATTCGGTCATCAGCACGCGCGCTGTGTGCTTGGCCTGTGCAGCGGCAGGTAGCGAGCCAGCCGCCAGACTGGATGCTGTCGCCTTGCCGTAGTCAGCTGTACAGTGCTGCAAGTCCCCTACCGCGCTCGGCCCATGACTACCCGTGGCTTTCATCGAACCCTGCGCGGTTTCCACGATGGCTACCATTTCGTGCTGACCATCACCAGCAGCGTGGATGACGTTTTCGCGTACACAGCCGAAGTCGACGGCATCGCTGTCGACTTGCGATCCGAGGGCGTGATCAGGAGCAAGGGCGACGCTATGCAGCTCGGCATGGCTGCGGTTGAGCGCCACGTGGCGGGCCTTACCCCTAAGCGCTGAAGGCGCGCTGGTAGAAGCCGTGGGGAGCAGCTGGTCAGCCATGTGGCGCCGCCTTCTCCGCCTTCTCGACGGCTTCGATGATCGGCGTCACCAGGCGCACGAACGTCACCCACGGATGCGGGTCGGAGCTCGACGCTACGGCGCAGTCTCGCGCGTGCTGGAACTGGAAGTGTGCGTAGTTGGTCAGCTGGGCACGGTCGCACTCGCGGCAACGGATGTAGTCGCCGTCCATGTTCCAGCGCCCGGCAAACTCGCAGAGCGCTGCGTTCGCTTCGTGCAGGTCGCCACTGGCGATGTACTTGGGATCAGCCATTGCCCACCGCCTTGCCGTCGATCAGGGCCAGCACGGCTTCTGCCTCAGCCTCGATTGCGTCGATGCCCGATTCCTCCGGCGTTTCCGCCCAGTCGTCAATCCAATTCAGCAGCGACTGAATCGAAGCGCGGGCACGGCCCAGGTCCACGGCCTGCGTGGGCGGGGCGGCGAGTGCTTCGCCGTCAGTCAGCTGTTCCAGCAGCCAATCGAAGGCACCGTTAACGCTACAACCGCACTGGATCAGGTCCTTGGCTTGGTCCACCAGGTCTTCGTAGTCGATGACCGGCTCCCCCACCGGCTGGCGGGCGGCGATCTTCTTGCCTTCCTCGAAGCCTTCCATGTACGCGGCACGCTCGCTCTCGGTCCGCGCACGCAGCTCATCGCAGCCTTGCACATACACCGGCTGGCGGGCGGCGAGGCCAGCTGCCAGCGCGGCGCGCATACGGTCTCGGCTGGACCATTCCTCGTTGTAGGTCGACCAACCGTTCGGTCCGAGCGCGGCTTTGACCATGTCGTCCGTCACTTCCCCCTGACCACCCGGGGAGGGCCGGGTGGAGAGGTATTGCCAAGCGCGCCACGCCTTTGCCGTCACCTCGAAGGGATAGCCACCGAACTTGCCCCGGGCAAGCGGCAGACCTTCCGTGCGGCCCCACGCCTCGAACCGCGCCCGCTCGGCCTGATCCCCCAGCCTCACCGTCCCACCGGGCTGCACGTCCGCCAGGGTGGCGCGCGCTGCAGGCGGATTGGGCGTATCGATCGGCCCCATTGCGTCGTAGGGCTCGCGCGCGGCGGCCGTGATCTTGTCGTTGCTCATGCCTGCATGTCCTTGCTGTTGGTGGAGCGCGCGCCGCGCGCCCTGGCTTCAAGTTGTTCGGCCACGCCGAGGTAGTAGGCATGCCGTTCCAGACGGATCGATTCGGGGAACTGGAAGTGCCTCAGCGACTCTTCCGCCTGCACGCGCCAGGCGGCTGCCTCGCGCGCTGGGTCGTCGTCGAAAATGTCCATCTGGACCGGCTTGGCCATGGGTCAGTGCTTGTCGACGGCGCGGTGACGGCTGTAGCCCATGCCTTCGATGGGGATCCCGCACCAGGTGAGAGTTGCGCCGGGGATCGGCTCGGGCTTCGCTTCCCGCCACGGCTGCTTGGACCCCGCCTTGCGCGCCCGCATCCATGCCGCCTTGGCTTCATCACGATGAGGCTTCTGCATGCGGGCGAGGATCCGGCGCACACAGTGCTTCAGGTCTGAAGCCTGCACGACGATGCGCGGTGGCCGCTGGCCCTTGGCGGTGGTATAGCCCTCAACGAACCCGGCAACCTGCTCGCGGATCAGTTCAACTCGGGGGAGTTCGCCGTTCTCCTTCTTGGCGAACTCGGGCTCGTGCTGGAAATCGACAACGACTGAATCGGTCATGGCGGATCTCGATGTGGAATGGTTTGCCGGCTGTTGGAACCCGGCCGGCGCGGGTTCCCTGCGCTACAGGGGGAGAGCGCAGGGCAGGGGATCATTGGGTGTCGTCGGCGGGCAGCGGTGCGCGCGCTCTCTCCGCCGAGCGCTGGCGCATCTCGTCGCGGAACGCGGGCCAGTTGCCCCGTAGGTCGCGTACGCCGCACCAGGTGAAGAAGACAACGCCAGCACCAAAGGGCGGGAGGAGGGAGCCGGCACCGGTGTAGATGGCGCGCGCGAGCAGCCCCAGCAGCAGGCCGACGACGACGGCGCAGTAGATGGGCAGGGCAAGGTGGCGCATCAGCGATGCCCCTTGACCGTCGCACGGACAGCGGTCCTTAAGCGATTCAGCTGTTGGCTTGCCCTGGCCTCGGCAGCCTGTTGCTTCACGCGAATTTGACAGTACGATTGCCTGCTGATCGTCTCCTGAGGAGCTTGGATGTACGTCGAGGTGTACCGCCGCTCAGGCTTATGGGCCCAACTGACGGGCACTGTTGGCTGGCGATGGCGCCTGCGAACATTCGACGGCGTGACGTTAATCGACGCACAAGAGACTTTCTCGGACCGGCGCAGTTGCCTTGCACTGGTAGCCCTGTTGATTTCAGGGCTCAATGCTCGTGTCGTGGACTCGCAGGTCAAGCGTGTCCTGCGCCGGAGTGGTGAAGACTGGCTCGAGGGTGAAGAGTTCAACCCAGCCATGCTTTGAAAGGTAGGGGGAGCATTCATCTTGTTGGCTCTCATGCAGCACCTGCCTGTGCGCGTGCTGCGCGGCGGGCTGCAGCGACAGCGCCTGCAGCGCTCTTGCCCTGCCGCAGGACGGCATGGGCTGCGAGGCTGGCGGCGACGACGACTTGGTAGGGGAGGAGGCCCCATCGGCGCCCGGCGCGGGCGACGATGCCGGCGGCTGCAGCGGCGCGCTGAGCGGTGGAGTGGTTGGCGAGGGCGGCGCTCATGCGGCGGCGCCATGCTGCGCGGCGCGCAGCTGCTTCGCGGCTTCCAGCAGCTGGCCGGCATAGCGCTCGGCTTCGTCAGCGGACTGGAGGAGGCGGGCAGCGCCCAGGTCGGAAACCACCTTGGCGCTGAGGCTGTCGGCGGCGACGGTTGGCGTCGACTGGCGGACGCCGAGGGAAAGGATGGCCATGCGTGATCTCCTGCGCCCGGCCCCGGGATGGGGTTGCGTTGGGCGACGACCGTATATTAGGAGTGGCTAATCCTCCAGTCAATAGGAGTGGCTAATTTTATGGGCGGACCTGAGGCGGCTTCCGAGCAGCGACGCGATGTGGGTGCCCAAAGCGGTGAACTTTCCCCCAAAGGTGCATCGCCAGGCCCTACGCTGGAGCCGTGGATTGGTAGCCAGTGGAAGTGCCTGGTGGCAGGCCACCCACGCAGTGATACGGCCGAGTACGGGCTGGGAGACTGGTCGGACCGTCTAGTGTTAGCGAGTGGTGTCGCAGATGACTCGGGTGAGCGGAAGACACGGTTGGGCCTGTGAAGGAGTTTCAACTCAGTCTCATGAAACTAGTGAGACTACCCACAGAACTGTCCACATCCAGTCTCCGCTCGTCGGAAAGGCGCGGTCGGTATTGACAAGATGTGTTGGAGGCAATTGTGGAACTGGGGTTTCACGCCTACTATTCGCGCATGTGAACAGGGGCGCGCGCGCTCCTGTTTTGCGTGTCACAGGGGGATCACGGACGAATGACAACTAACGTTTTAGACTTTAAGGCGAAGCGCATCACCAGCGACTCTCGCTGGTCGCTGATGATTGACAAGTACTTTTGCTACGTCGATGACAGTGGCTTTGACAAGATTGCGAACCGCGCGGGCGCCGCGATGATCTGCGCTGGCGACGCGAGGCTCATTGATCAGTGGAAGCAATGGTTCCACAAGGGCGATCCCGATGCAGATCTGCCCGGTACGTATCGGACGCTGGCTAACGGCCAAGTGTCCGACGTTTGCATTTCCATCATCGAGAAGCCGATCTTCACGGTGGATTGCAAATCGGGTTCTTACCATGCGTATGAGACTTTTGCATCGTTTTGCGGCAGCGGTGGTGCTGCTGCGCTTTCGTGTTATGCGTCGAACGGTTGCTCATTTCGTTGTGTAGAGACGGCTAGCAAGCACGATATCCAGACCGGTGGCAGCGTGAAGTTCGTCGAGATCGACACGCAGAAGCATAACCTCGGCCCGGCCAACACGACTTACGCAGACTTGGAAGAGTCATTTCTCAAGAGAGGAAGAATCATGAACTTGGTTACTGGCGAATTCGCTAACGTTCAGCCCATAGACGAAGGCGTCCTGCGTCAGGCTCTGAGCGCAGGCACTGTCGCTCTAACCGCCCCGACAGGCCACGCACCGCGCGCATGGACCGAGGAAGAGAAGCAGGCCGCTCGCGACGCGATGCGCCGTATCATTGCTCGCGAGCAGGCATCGAACCAGGATTGATGCCGCACGTTTGCCTGTCATGGAAAAGCCCCGCTTCGGCGGGGCTTTTTTGTTGTCCCCAATTGGGACAGTAGTGAGGATGGCCCGCTACCTAGAACTTCCTCAACCCTGCGTGGATCAGCGCCTTACCCAAGATGCTCACATCGCCAGGATCTGGCCGGTAGGCTGGAAAATCGGTGTTGACGCTCACGACGTACAGACCATCGCCACGCTTTTGCAGCATCTTGATCTGTGTCTCGCCACCGATGTTGATCAGGTAGTAGTCGTCGCCGTCGAAGTAGTCGCAGCTGGTGTCGATCCAGACAATGTCGCCGTCCTCGAGCTTGGGCCGCATCGACGGCCCGCGGCCGGTGATGATCTTGATCCTGCCTGGCTTGGGTAGGTAACCGAGCTTCCTGCGGACTTCCCATTCTGCAACTTCGATGGTCTTCACCACCTCTGGGTAGTCTTGGTTGACCATCCCTGCACCCATCCCTGCACCCCCTTCAAACAAGTCGAAGCGAACATAGCCGGGTGGTGTCTCATTCTCCGCGACGTATGAGACGGAGGGCTCTTGCACCCCGCTATACATCGGTCCTTTGCCGGTGGCCAGCCAGACCTCGCTGACGCCCAGGCCCTTGGCAGCGGCCAACAGGTTTTCGCCCCGTAGGAACTTTGCCTTCCCGCTGAACCAGCCGTTGACGCTGGGAGCGGAAATGCCAACGCGGCGGGCCAGCTCGGCTTTGGTGATCTGCGCGTGCTCAATAGCGAGCGTAAGTCGTTCGGCGAGAGTAGTCATTAGGAAAGGCTAACGGCAATTGAGTTAGGACTGGCTATTGACTGAGTAATTAGCTAGTCCTAATCTGCGCGTATGGACAACCTTACCGCTTCCGAGATCATCGATCGCTTGGGTGGCACCACCGAGGTGGCCCGCATTTGTCAGATCAAGCCGCCGTCTGTGAGCGAGTGGCGCTCCAGCGGTATCCCCCCGGCCCGGCGGCAGTTCCTGGAACTGCTGCGGCCCGACGCCTTCGGGATTGGTGGGGCCGCTGCCTACCAAGCGAGCAGTGTTCACGTGACGAAGAGCGCGCTGCGCGCCCGCCTTGGTATGGCCAGCGACAAGCACCTGGCCACCTTGCTGCAGCTCCCTGCAGATGAGGTCGAGGCTTGGCCGGAGGAGGGCGCGCTGCCCGCACTGCCGCAGATTCAGCGCCTTCTCGGTGGCGAGCCGAAGGCAGCTGCTGAGCCAGCGACCGAGGATCCCGATGCCGGCCGCATCGGTCCCGTCGACACCGCCTAAAAGGCCATCGCTGGCCGTCGTCCCTGACTCATTGATCTCCATGGCGCTCATCGTGCGCCACCCGGGCCCAGCCCGAAACCTTGAAACACAGCCTTCTCCAAGGTGACCCATGACCTGCCGCACATCCGCTCTCAACTGGCTCGACGTTCTCTACAACTCCGTGCGCAAGACGCCCGGTGGTGTCGTGGACGCGGCCGCTTTCCTAGCCGACCGACGCGGCAAATCCATGCATCCGGAGACGCTGCGCGCGAAGTTGCGCGGGCTGGAGGGTGAGTCCGTGACGATGGAGATAGCCGAACTGCTGACCGAGTGGATGCAGGAGAAGGCAGGCGGCAGCGATTACGCCCTGGACTGGATGCAGGCGCTGGCCGGGCAGTTCGGCATGGCGGTGGCCACCGTTCCGCCTCCGCCGGAGGGTGGCTGGTCGGACGAGATCGGGGCCATCCAGACCAAGCTGCTGGAGATCACCACACGGGTAGGGCGCCTGTCTGGCACCGCCGTGGACGCGATGGCCGATCACCATATCGACAGCGACGAAGCGAAGCTGATGGTGGAAGAGGCCAACTCGCTTATCACGATGGCACACCGGCTGATCCGTAATGTGTCGCGCGCTGCAGCGAAGGGGAGGGCACGGCAATGAACCACCCGGCCCGCTCCACTGATCCGCAGTCCAGTCACATTGCCGCCGCCGCGCTCGCTGAAAGCGGCGCGCTTCGTCTCCAGCATGCCAAGACCGAGGCTGCGGTGATCCGCCATCCTGGCCAGAGCAGCCTGCACCTGTCGACGCTGACTGGCCTTGATCGCCACATGTTGGGTCGCCGACTGCCTGAGCTGGCCCGCGAGGGACGCATTTGGCGCGGCCCGACCGCGCCGTGCGCAACCACCGGCAAGCCCGCATGCACCTGGTGGCCGGTTGCGCCGGGCTCCAACTTCAACTTGGCAGTCTGAAGAAATGATCAAGATGACCGCATCGGCGCTAGGATCTGCCGTACCTCAATGCTCGGAGGAGCGAGACCTTGGCCGACCCAACCATCCTGAAAGCGCTGCAGACCGTTGCGAGCGCAGGGGGCATGTTCCTCTTCAGCATCGAGGCACCGTTCGGTGCGAGAAAGGCATTCGCAACCGCCGAACAAGCCGCAGCGATAGCGGCCGGGGAGCTGCATACATCCGCTCTTTTGGGCCTGACGCCTTCCGAGTACTACGACTGGATCGAGTGGGGAGGCCGTGTGCAATGCAGCGCCCACACTGGGGCTGGGCAACGCTGCCGGAACACTGTGACCGGAGCGGCGGACGAGGTGCCCGCTCGGTGGAAGTCGCTGTACGACCAGCAGCCCTACTGTCGGGTTCATGGCGGGGAGTAGTCTGCCCTGAGCAGAACACCCGGGGTGCCCTGTGAGCGCCCGGGTAACGGGCCTGGTGTTCTCCAGGTATCCGGGGAGTGGCGGGGAGCTGCTGCTTGCGTTGGCATTGGCCGACCACGCGCATGATGATGGAACGCACATCTTTCCGTCGATCGCCAGGCTGGCGCACAAGACGCGCCAGTCTGAGCGCTCCGTGCAATACCAGCTGCGACGCATGGAACAGGCTGGTTGGTTGCTGCTGGTCAACTCTGGCCGCGGTGGCCGCCGACCGGGTTTCGAAGAGGGCGGCGTCACCCGCGAGTATCGGATAAATCCGGCTTGGTTGAAGGGTGCAGAAGTTGCACCCTTTGATGAGTCTCCCGTGGAACATCTCGGGGTCTCGATTCAAGGTCAATCCGTCGTCCAGAAGGGTGCAGATTCTGCACCCTTTACGGAGACCTCGAAGGGTGCAAAAAACCCTCGTGAAGGGTGCAAAAAAGCGTCGCAAAGGGTGCAAAAAGTGCCCTCAAAGGGTGCAACGGCTATTGCACCCGAACCAAGAGCAACCAAAAGCAACCAAGAGCAACCCTCACACCGTGAGTATGAGCGCGAGGCCGATCCTCTGGCGCTGACCACCGAGCAGGTCGACCGCGAGCTGGCCGGGTTCGGTAGTACGCCGACCGGCGTCGACCGCGAGCTGCTGGCCAGGTTCGTCCGTCACCGCGCCGCGATCCGCCGCCCGCTGTCGGTCCAGGGCTGGCTGCAGGTCCGTCAGCAGCTGCTGGACCTGATCGCCGCCGGCCACGACCCGAACGAGTCCCTGAAGCAGACGATGGCCGCCGGCCTGGCGCTGCCCGTGATCCCTGTCGCCCAGCCATCCTCAGGAGCAACCCATGCAAGCCCTCAACACGGTTCTGCCGACCGCACCGAGCAGCTCGAACAGCAGTTCTACGCCCAACGCCGAGGCGGTGGCCACGGTGGCGGCGCTGGGTTCGAACCAGGCGATGTCGTCGACGCCGAGTTTGCCGTCGTCGGCTGAGCCGCTGGGCGAGCAGCAGTCTGCCTACCTGTGGGAATTCTGGAAGCAGATGACGGCCATGTTCCCGGGGAAGTGGGAGCGCGAGAACGGCGCTGCGCCGTTCAAGAAGGACGGCAGCCTGACCATCGCGGCCGGCACGTGGTTCCAGGTGCTGAAAGGCCGCAGCCGGGCACAGCACGCGCGTGGCATGGCCTGCTGCCTGACCGAGGGCCGGGAGTGGCCGCCGAACCCGCCGAGGTTCCTGACGATGTGCCTGGACATTCCGGTCATCGCGACAGTTGAGCGGGAGATGGCGCCTGGCCGGCCGCAGAGCGGCTTCACGGTGCTGGTGCGATCGCTGCTGGACCTGCACCTTTACGCCACCGCTGACCACGGATCGCAGCAGCGTCGAATGCTGGAGGAGGCTTACACGCGCGCTGTCCAGTACGTCGTGGAGGGCAAGCCGGTGCCGCAGCCGGTGTTGGCGATCGAGCAGGAGAAGCACGGGGTGCGGCCGGTGCGCGATCGTGAATCTGCCCGTGCCGCCATGGCACGCGCTGCAGCTGACCTCGGCTTTGGTGAGAGCTGATGTGGTCTAAGGCACCGCCGCCGACAAAAGAAGAGGGCGCCCGGATCGAGCTGGCCAAGACCGGTCCGTGCATGGCCTGCCTGGCATTGCTGGAGCAGCAGCTGCTGGAGCCGGAGCTGGTGGTCTACGGCTGTGACTACAACCACGCCAAGAGCGGGAACCTACGGCGCGGTCACATGTTCGGCTACGCCCTCTGCAAGTGGCACCACATGCGGCATCCGATGGAGGGGAACACCTTCGCGACGATGCGCCAGATCTACGGCCCGAGCCTGATGGATGGCTCGCGGACGTTCCACGAGACGTACGGCTCCGACGACGAGCTGATTGCGAATCAAACCTACATCAACGAACTGAGGGCAGCATGAAGAAGACGAAGGCCATGGCGCCGAGGATCAACCCCCAGCGTGCGCCCCGCAAGCGGCGGATGGACCACAACACGGTGTCCCGGCCCAAGCGAGCCAAGGCACATGTGCTCGCCGATGGCCCGGCCGAGACGGTGGAGCAGTTCGAGGCACGCGGCGGGCAGGTGCAGCGCCTGACGGCCAGCTCGGACCGTGCGGCGTGACAGGTGCCGCAATAGAAGACAACCAAGACCGAGATCTATCGGACCACCGACACGCGCTACTTCTACAGCGACAACGCCGGCACCAAGTGGTGGTTCAAGATCACGCCGACCGTCCGCGGCCGGCCGGGCTCGGGCTCGGTGGTGGAGGCTACGCCGCCGCCGACCACCGCCGAACTGATCAAGCAGACCGAGCGGATCACCAAGGAAATCGTCGACCGGATCGAGGCAGATGCCGCAGAAGCGGCCGCGCGGGCCGACGGCCTGGCTGCCGCTGCCCGGGATCTCCTGGCCGAGGCTGAGCTGCGGCAGCGCGGCGTGTCCGAAGCTATGGAGGCGATCGCGCAGGAGGCGCAGGCCCGGGTCGACGGCCTGCTGAATGAGCGCATCGAGCGCGAGGCTGCCATCACGCTGGAGACCCAAACCCGGCAGAGCGACGTGGAATCGCTGTCACGCGCGCTGTCGGAGGTGGCCGCCGGCAGTGGGACCCAGTTCGACAGCCTGCGCATCTGGTACTTCGACACCGCCGTGGAGGAGTGGACCGGCAACGGTGCGCCACCGACGGTGGTCGATGGCTGGCTGCGGCCGGCCAATGGCACCGAGAACCCGTATGTTCAATCGCCGGCTGCTCTGGCCGTCGACGGCAGCGCCTACCACTTCGTCAAGTTGAGGGTGAAGCGCGTTGGCGATGCAGCGTGGGACGGCTTCCTGCAGTGGATCACGCTGGCCGACCTGGCATGGGACGTGAACAAGCGGGCGGCGATCCCGGAGCCGCGGTGGGACGACAATGGCGTCGGCACGGTCGATGTGGCCGATATCGCCTGGTGGCCGGGTGAGGTCGACGCCATCCGGCTGCAGTTCGGCGCGACCCAGACCGTCTCCAGCTACTTCATGACCGACTGGGTGGCCATCGGGCGTCCGACGCCCGGTGCCGGTGTGGCGCTGGTCCAAGAGGAAGCCCGCGCCCGCGTAGCGGCGGACGTGGCCGAGGCCAGCAAGCGTGAGACGCTGGCCGTGCAGCTGCGGGGCGACTACGAAGGCAGCGACCTGTCCCAGGTTCCGAGCGGCCTGTTTGCCGCGGAGCGCGATGCGCGGGTCACGGCCGATGAGGCCAACGCCAGCGCCATCGAGGTGATCCAAGCGCGAATGCCCACTGGCGATGGCACGGTTGCCACGGAGGCGAGCGTCACGGAGGAGCGCCAGGCGCGCGCAGACGGCGACAGCGCCAACGCTGAGGCGATCGGGCGGGTGTCTGCGAGGATGCCCGCCGGCGACGGCAAGCTGGCCTCTGCGGAAGCGCTGGATGCCGTCACGACCCGTGTGGAAGAAACGGAGGAGGGGATCCGGGCGGTCGGCGACAGAACGTCGTCGCTGGAAGCGCAGGTGACGTACAGGCACGCCGGCGACCGGGATTGGAACGCCGGTGACCGCGACGTGCGCGCGGGTGTGAAAACCTGGCAGTCCGTGATCGCCCAAGGCGATCGCGCCGTCGCCAAGCAGGTGGAATCGGTCCGTGCCGAGCTGGGGGAGTTCGAGGCCACGGCCACCCGTTCCATCGAGGTCATCGCAACGGAGCAGAGCGCCCAGGCTGTGCAGATCCAGCACTTGGGCGTCGAGCTGGACGGAAAAGCATCAGCGGACTACGTCGAGGAGATCAGCGCCCGGGTCAACGTGACCGAGCAGGGCATCGAGGCATTCACTGGCCAACTGCAGTCGGTGAAGGCTGAGGTGGACAGCAAGGCCAGCGCGCAGGTGGTGCAGGGCATGGAGGCCCGGGTGGTCCAGACCGAAAGCGGCCTGACCCAGGTACTGGCGAGGGCGTTCCTGAATGTCATCGCCAACAGTGGCGGCGGACCGCTGATCGGCGGCATGGTCATCGAGAACAACGGTCAGGTCGTCAACACCCGCTTCTCCAGCAACACGTTCGAGGTGATCTCGCCCGGAGCCAGTGAAGGGATGGAATGGCGCGGTGGCTTCCTGCGCGTCTGGAAAGGATCTGCTCAGCGCATCATTGGCACAAACTTCGGCAGTGCCGGCGACAACCTTGTCGATTACTTCGGCCCCAACGTCGGCGCCGGCGCTGCATCGAAGGCCAATGCGGTGATGTGGATGGACGCCAACGGCAACGCCTACTTCGGTGGCCAACTCTCGGCGGGCATCCTGCGCAACGCGGTTCAGACGACGACCACGCAGACCGTCGGCGTGGAGCTGGTCAACGGCCCGTTCGCCACCAACGGCCGCGTGCGGAGCGTCACTGTCAGCTTCTCCCGCCGGCATATCCGGACCAAGACCACCTACGGCAGCGACGGCTTTGTCGCGGGCGCCGGCCAGAACACAGCACGCGTGGAGATCTATCGGCGGGTAGGGGAGGGCGCTGAATCGCTGTGGCAGATTCTCAACGCCGGC
This sequence comes from Stenotrophomonas sp. YJH_SMC_10, assembly GCF_059371555.1. Lineage (NCBI taxonomy): Bacteria > Pseudomonadati > Pseudomonadota > Gammaproteobacteria > Lysobacterales > Lysobacteraceae > Stenotrophomonas > Stenotrophomonas sp. YJH_SMC_10. The sequence goes on from NZ_JCAFUS010000010.1 coordinate 178,829, forward strand.
GGCGGGGTGAACATCCTCAACGAAACGGATGGCCCCGACAACGCGATTTCCGACTGGGGCGGATCGTTCACGGTGAACGACACCAGCCCCAGCGCGCAGACGATGACCTACCGCGCGGTGATCACAAGCTTCACCGAGCAGACCGTGACGCACACCTCCGGCTCATTCCAGCAGCAGTCCATCACGCAGAGCTTGTCGATCATCTCGGTCGAGAACTGAAACCGCACGAGGCGCGGGCCGGCATGTCCGGCCCGCTTTGCCGTGGGCGATCAATAGCAGAGAACACACATGCCGCAGAAATTCATTGATCAAACGACCATCCAGCCGGATGGCCGCCCAGGCGACGACGCGTTCACCGCCTTTGCAACCTGCAACGACAACTTCGCGGATGCCGAGGGGCGCCTTGTGGCGTTGGAGGCCGGTGCTCAGGACGTGGAGGACCTGAAGATCGCACTGCAGCAGGAGAAGCAGCTGCGTGACGATGCAGATACTGCGCTCTCGCAGGCCATTGCTGCAGAAGTGACCGCACGCCAGAACGCAGACACTGCGCTTGGTGCACGCTTCATCCGAAAGAATGTACTTATCAACGGCGGTTTCGGAATCTGGCAGCGGGGTAACACGTTCACGTCAACGGCACCAGCCAATAGCAGCGACGCCAAGTACTCGGCGGATCGTTGGCTGATTAACGCTGGTGCCGGCGCATCAATAACTCTGACAGCAAATGTGCTCAACCCTGCGGACTACGATCAGGTTCAGAATAGCGGCAAGGCGCTGCCAAAAACTGAAATCGCCATCAGCGGCGGCGCCGGGCACTACGCTGTTATGGAGCAACGCATCGAGAACGTACACACGATGCAGGGGAAGCAGGTAACGGTGTCCATGCGTGTGTACGCTCCTGCCGGTACAAACAGGCAGATTGCCATTGAGTTCGTGCAGAATTTTCGAAGCAGCACACCGGCGGTTACCGGTATCGGCAGCAAGGTATTTTCGATCGGTGCAGGCTGGACGACCATTGCCCACACGCTCACTGTCCCGAGTACTGCAGGTAAGACGGCCGCTGCTGGGGACAACTTGGCGCTGACGATCTGGTTCTCTGGCGGTTCCGATTGGAATTCCCGCAATGCAGGTTTGGGCCAACAGCCTAACGGGGTCATCTACGTGACTGACGTGCAGGTAGA